>JAVVEY010000196.1:0-2739 GCA_032250675.1 Longimicrobiales bacterium
CAGCGCCACCGGGGTGCCTTCGTCGCGCGAGGTGAGCGCCACGACGTCGAGCGCGGGGAGGAGGCGCGGGAGGTCGTGCCGCCACCCGAGCCAGCGCACCCCCTCGTCGAGCCCGAGGCCACGCGCCACCTCCCGGAGCTCCGCCTCGCGCTCGCCCGAACCGATCACCCACGCCTCGATCTCGGGGTGCGTGGCGCGCAGGTGGGCGATCGCATGGAGGAAGAGGTCGTGATCCTTCACCGGGACGAGGCGCCCCACGATCCCCACCACGAGCCGCTCCCGGGGGGTTCCGAAGGCGGCGCGCACCTCGGCCCGCGCCGTCGCGCGGTCGACGTCGCGAAAGGGCGCGAGCTCGAGCCCGAGGGGGATCACCTCGAAGCGCTCGCGCGGGGCGATGTCGATCCCGCGCGCGAGCTCGTCGGCCTGGGTGTCGGTGAGCGCGATGAGGCAGTCGGTGAGGCGGGCGAGCTGCCGCTCGACCTCGCGGTAGACGCGCGTCACCGCCGCGCCGAAGTACCCCCCGCCGAGGACGTGGCCGTGGTAGGTGTGCACGACGATCGGCACCCCGGCCCAGCGCGCCGCGAGGCGTCCGAGCGCGCCTGCCTTGGCGGTGTGGGTGTGCACGATATCGGGGCGTTCTCGACGGAAGATGCGGGTGAGGCGCGCGAGGGTGCGCAGATCGTCGGTCGGGCGCGGGCGGCGCTCCATCGTGTCGAGCGGGCGCGGTGTGACGCCGTGCCGCGCGGCGTAGCTCGACATGTCGCCCTCGTCCGCGGTGACGTGCCCGGCGAGGAGTGTGGTCGCGTAGCGACCGGTGCGATCGAGGTCGCGCGCGAGGTGCACGACGTGCTGGGCCGGCCCCCCGATGTTGAGCCGCGCGATGACGCGGTGAACGCGCAGGGAGCGAGGGTTCACAGCCCGGCGCGGATCTCTGCTGCGGTCTGGTCGATGATCGCGTCGAGGTCATGGCGGCGTTCCCACCCCGTGAGGGTGCGCAGCCGGGTGGTGTCGGGCTGGCGCCGCTCCATATCCTCGAAGCCGTCGCCGTACGCCTCCTCGTAGGGGATCGTCACGACCTCGGAGTCGCTCCCGAGGCGATCGCGCACGCGCTCGGCGAGCCCGAGGATCGAGATCTCCTCCTCGGAGCCGATATTGAAGACCTCGCCCACCGCCTCGGGCGAGGCGATGAGCCGCATCACGGCGTCCACCGAGTCGTGCACATGGCAGAAGCAGCGCTGCTGCATGCCCGACCCGTAGACGGTGATCGGCTCGCCCCGGAGTGCCTGCTCGACGAAGGTCGGCACGACCATCCCCCACTCCCCCGTCTGGCGCGGCCCGACGGTGTTGAAGAAACGGCCCACCACGACGGGCAGCCCCCGCTCGTGGTGATAGGCGAGCGCGAGGAACTCGTCGAGCACCTTGGTGCAGGCGTACGCCCAGCGACGGTGCCGCACGCTCCCCATGATCCGATCGTGATCCTCGTGCAGCCGGTCGCCCGCCTTGCCGTAGATCTCCGAGGTCGAGGCGATGTAGAGCGGCACGCCGTTCTCGGCGGAGAGCTCGAGGACGATCTCGGTGCCGCGCACATTCGTCGTGATCGTCTCGACGGGGCAGTCCATGATCTTCTTGACCCCGACCGCCGCCGCGAGATGAATCACCCGGTTCGCCTGCGCCACGAGATCCTTCATCATCGGGTAGTTGAGGACGGTGTCGACGACGATCCGGAGGTTCGGGTGCTCGCGCACCACGGCGAGATTCGAGAGCCGCCCGGTCGAGAGATCATCGACGACGTGGACGACGTGTCCGTCGTCGAGGAGCCGTTCGACGAGGTGCGAGCCGATGAAGCCCGCGCCCCCGGTGACGAGAACGTGTTCGGAGTGCATGCGATGTTCGGAGGGCATGCGACCGGAGGGGGAGGACTCGGGGGAGGTGCGTTCGGGCATCACGGATTCGCGGTGGAGGCGGAGGGGGTGGGGGTGGAAGAGGAGAGCGCCGTCTCATCGGCGCCTCCCTGCTGAGCGATCGCGCGCCAGACCTCGCTCTCGCGTTCGAGCTCGGCGGCGGTCCCGCGCGCCACGACCCGGGCGCGATCGAAGACGAAGATCTCATCGGCGTTCTCGATCGAGGCGAGGCGGTGGGCGACCATGACGAGCATCCTGCCCCCTTCGCGCAGATTTCGCACCACGCGGGCCTCGGTCTCGCCGTCGAGCGCGCTCGTGCCCTCGTCGAAGAAGACGATGTCGGGGTCGTGGTAGAGCGCGCGCGCGATCCCGATCCGCTGCCGCTGCCCGCCGGAGAGCCGGACCCCGCGCTCGCCGACCTCGGTATCGAGCCCCTCGGGGAGATCGGCGAGGACCTCCTCGAGCGCGGCGATCCGGGCGGCCCGCTCGACGCGGGACTCGTCGATCGTCGCGTCGGGCTCGCCGAAGGCGATATTCTGCCGGATCGAGGCGTCGAGGAGGAAGACCTCCTGCGGTACGTAGCCGACGGTGCGCCGCCAGACGGCGGTCGCGCGCGCGCTCAGGCGCTCTCCCCCGATCCGCACCTCGCCCGAGGTGGGGCGCAGGAGCCCGAGGATCACGTCGAGCGCGGTCGTCTTGCCCGAGCCGGTGCGCCCCACCAGCCCGTAGTGGCGGCCGGGCTCGAGATGGAGCGAGACCTCCGAGATCGCATCCGTCGCCGCGCCCTCGTAGCGGAACGAGACGTGATCGAGGTCGATCGCGCGGCCCTCGGGGAGCC
>JAVVEY010000197.1:0-2735 GCA_032250675.1 Longimicrobiales bacterium
GTCGAAGCCGCCGACACGCTCGGGGAGGTACCCGAAGAGGTCGTGGTCCACTGCAAGTCCGGCGCGCGCAGCCGTGACGCGGTGCTCCGATTGCGGGAGGTGGGTGTGACCGGTGTGCTCACCCTCGAGGGCGGAATCCTCGGCTGGCGGGAGGCGATCGACCCCGCCCTTCCGCGCTACTGAGGCGCTGCGCGTACCTGCGTCGAGGTGGACCGGCACGGCGCGGCCCGATTCGTTACGTTGAAGGCGCACAAGACTTCGAATAGTTCAGCACGCGAGGCAGCCACCGTGGCCAACGCCAGCAAGGGTGACACCGTACACGTTCATTACACCGGCCGTCTCGAGGACGGCACCGTCTTCGACTCCTCCGAGGGTCGCGATCCGATCGAGTTCACCCTGGGGGACGGCAAGGTGATCCCCGGGTTCGAGCACGCGGTGGAAGGGCTCGAGGTCGGGGAGAAGGCGGAAGCACAGCTCGATCCCGAGCAGGCGTACGGTCCGCGCCAGGACGAGCTCGTGATGGCGATCCCCCGCACACAGCTCCCCGACGGGATGGACCCCTCCGTGGGGGATCATCTCGCGATGCAGACCAAGGATGGCCAGAATGTCCCGGTCACGGTGCTCGAAGCGACGGAGGAGTCCGTCCACATCGACGCCAACCACCCGCTCGCCGGCAAGACGCTCGTCTTCGAGCTCGAACTGGTGAAGATCGACTGACCGGGTCTGCCCCAACCCCATGACGGGCGAGAGCGTGCGATGAACGAGCTCGGAGTGACGGATTCGCGGGCGGATGCGCCGGGCACCCTGATCGAGGCCGAGTTCAACCCGAAGGTCCGGAACTACTGGCTTCTTTCCGGCACCGTGATCCTCGTGGTATCGGTGGTGGGAATCGTCTTTCTTCCCCTCTGGTGGATCCTCGGGTTGTGGGGCACGGGTCGGTACCTCGATCGGATGCGCTGCACCCTTACCGAACGCGCCCTCAAGGTCGAACGGGGAATGCTGATCCGACAGGAGATGACGGTCCCGCTCGACAAGATCACCGACGTCGGGCTCGTCGAGGGACCGATCATGCGCCTCCTCGACCTGCAGGCGGTGCGCATCGAGACCGCGGGACAGTCCACGCAGGATGCGGCGATCCGTCTCGTCGGGGTGCGCCGCGCGAGGGAGTTCCGCGACCGCGTGCTCGCGCAGCGTGACCTCCTCACCGACCGCAAGGAGGTCCGCGGGGAGCGCGGCTCGACCGAATCGAACCCGGAAGGATCGCTCGCGCTCCTCGGCGAGATCCGCGACACCCTCCGGCGGATCGAGGAGCGCCTCCCCCGCCCCGGGGACGCTGTGTGATCCGACCTCCCGCGGGCTCGGCCCCGGCGCGGGACGAGCCGCGATGAGCCTCCCCCCGGTGCGCTACCTCTCCCGGGACGATGTCGCCGCGATCGGCCCGGGGATGGCCGAGATCATCGACGCGCTCGACACGATGTTCGCGGAGAAGGCCGCAGGGCGCGTGGAGATGCCGCCCAAGCCCGGGATCCATCCGGCACCCGACTCCTTCCTGCACGCGATGCCCGCGTGGGTTCCCGCGCTCGGCGCGGCGGGGCTCAAGTGGGTCTCCGCCTACCCCGGCAACCGCGCGCGCGGCCTCCCGTACGTGGCGGGCCTCATCGTGCTCAACGACCCCGAGACCGGGCTGCCCACCGCGGTGATCGACGCCACCTGGATCACCGCCAAGCGCACCGGCGCGGCGTCGGCGGTGGCCGCGAAGTACCTCGCCCGCCCCGAGAGCCGATCGCTCGGCGTGCTCGCGTGCGGCGTGCAGGGACGCAGCCACCTCGAGGCGTTCGCCACCCTATTCGACCTCGAGCGCGTCGTCTGCTTCGACGTCGACCGCGACGCGGCCGGGCGCTACGCCGAAGAGATGCGCGAGGTGGCCGGCGTGCCGATCGAGATCGTCACGTCACCCCGCGCGGCGATCGAGGGCCTCGACCTGGTGGTCACCAGCGGCCCGATCCTCGAGGACCCCGATCCCGTGATCGAGCCCGGGTGGCTCGCGGAGGGCAGCTTCGCCGTGGCGGTGGACTTCGACAGCTACTGGCAGGGCGCCGCGCTGCGGGAGGTGGACCGCTTCGTGACCGACGACCTCGCCCAGATGGATTACTACCGCGAGCTCGGATACTTCCGTGACATCCCGACACCGCACGCGGGCCTCGGGGCGATCGTCGCGGGGCGCGCGGCGGGCCGAACGGATGCGAGCGAGCGTACCCTGGCGATGCCGCTCGGGCTCGCGGCCGCCGACATGGTGACCGCGGTCCTCGTCCTGGAGCGCGCCCGGGCGCACGAGGTCGGTACGGTGCTGCCGCTCTAGCTGGAGGTCTGTTGACGAAGGGCGCCCCCTCGTTGCGACGTCGCCGGACTCGGCCGCAGGCAGCCCGCGTTCCCTACCGCTTGGTCCAGATCATGATCAGGCCGCAGCTCGACGGCCACTCCACCGGAGCAATGGCGCTCGACCGGTACACCTCGATCGCGGAGATCTCGTTGGCACGCGGAGAGAGATTCCGGAATTCATTGGTCCGGTCGTACGACCCTCCGAACGAACGGTAAGGACTCCCGCTGCGGACGGTAACTCCATCGATGACGATCGTTGGAAAGCAGATGCCCGCCCCCACACCGTATCGGGTGAAGTAAGGTTCGTCCCCGGCCAGGCTGGTACCCGCCAGGCGGGTCAGGAGCTGGCCGGGCGT
>JAVVEY010000199.1:0-2711 GCA_032250675.1 Longimicrobiales bacterium
GGTGTCACTTGGCGTCGGATATTGAGGTCAACTGCCCTCCGTCCAACCCGACGCTCGGGGCGTGTCACCTTGTTGACGATAGTTGCCGCTACGAGACCTCCCACGAAAGCAGAGCCCTCGAATGGTCACTTGACGTCACTCCTCCCGAGGACCACGAGGATGCTCACTCATTACTGACCGCCATCCGTCTCATCGGTGTTGACAGGCTCCGCCGAGCCCTTCGGCCCTCCAGAAGCTCTGCGAACCGTTCGAGCGCTCGACGCAAGGAAGCCCGCCATGACGCCACTCTTCACACTCGCCCTGCTCGTCCAAGTCGGCACAGTCCCCTCCGCCTGGGAGGAAGCGCCCCCCCTCCCCCGCCCCGTGAGCAACAACGCGGTGGCCGCCGTGGAGGTCGACGGCGTCGTGTCGCTCTTCAGCTTCCTGGGCCTCGACGAGCGCAAGGGTCGCGACTCGGAGGTGAGGTGGACCTTCCGCCTCGACCTCGGCGACTCCGCCTGGACCGAGGGACCGCCGGTGCCCGGCCCCGGCCGGCTCGCCGCGAGCGCGCAGGGGCTGGGCGGACGGGTCTACCTCTTCGGCGGCTACACCGTCGAGGCGGACGGATCCGAATGGAGTGTGCCCGACGTCGACATCTTCGACCCCGCGACCGGTGCGTGGTCGTCCGGCGCCCCGATCCCCGTCCCCGTCGACGACGCGGTCTCGGGGGTCTGGCGGGACTCGCTGATCTACCTCGTGAGCGGGTGGCACGACACGGGCAACGAGCTCCTCGTCCAGCTCTACGATCCGGGTGCGGACCGATGGCTTCAGGCCACCCCGATCGCGGGGCCCGCCGTCTTCGGTCACACCGGAGCGCTCACCCGCGACGCGCTCGTCTATCTCGACGGCGTCCGGGTCCGCCCGCGATCGGAGACGCCCCCCGGGCAATCCCGGTACGAACTCCAGCCCTCCTCCTGGCTGGGCGCGATCGACCCCGACGACCCCCTCCGGATCAAGTGGAGCGCGCTCCCCCCGCATCCGGGTCCTCCCCTCTACCGGGCCGCCTCGGTCGCGGTGGGCTCCCGCGTCTTCTTCTTCGGCGGGACCGACAACGCCTACAACTACGACGGCCTCGGGTACGACGGCCGCCCGGCGACGCCCGCAGACGGAGCCTTCGCCTGGGACCTCGAGGCCGAGCGCTGGACGGAAGCCCCCGCGCCCGCCGTGCCCACGATGGACCACCGGGGGGCGCTCCGCGCGGGGGGATACATCTGGATCATCGGGGGGATGGAATCGGGCCAGCGCGTGACCGACCGGGTTCAGCGCGTCGCGATTCGCGACCTCGCGGTCGTTCGCGACCTCGCGGTCGCGCCCGTCCAGCCCGCCGACGCCCAGGAGCCCCCGCGCACCCCCGAGGAGCGGCGCGCGGCGATGGCGTGGGGCGCGCACCACCTCTGCGCGGGCGTCTTCGTGGTCGGCCGCGACCTCGAACGCTCACCCGATGTGGTGCTCGAGCGTGACGTGAAGCCCTTCGCGCACTTCCGCTGGGAGGACGCCTTCGACTACGCGGTCGACTGGGCGCGCGAGCGGGTGACGGTCTCGGCGCCCGGCCTCGAGCCCCGGCACGCGACGTACCACGGCGATCAGGGGTGCGTCATCGAGGCGGACGACGGCCCGCCACTCGCCTTCCCGCCCACCGCCGTGGAGTCGTCGCTCCCCGATCCCCGCACCCAGCGCTGGCCCACGGGCGACCTCGGCGCGCATGGCCCGCTCCCCGAGGGCGCCGACGCCGCGGCGCTCGACCGCGTCCTCGACCGCGCGATGGGACCGGCGAACCAGAACACGCGGGCACTCGTCGTGCTCCACCGCGGCCGGATCGTCGGCGAGCGCTACGCCGAGGGGTTCGGGCCGCACACCCCGCAGCTCTCGTGGTCGCAGGGGAAGAGCCTGGCGGCCGCCTTCGTCGGCGTGCTCGCCCACGAGGGCGCGCTCTCACTCGACCAGCTCGCCCCGATCGACGAGTGGCACGCCGACCCGAATGATCCGCGCCGCCGAATCCGCATCCGCCACCTCCTCAACATGAGCAGCGGCCTCGACTTCCTGAACCTCGGCGTGAACGGCCCGCGCGCCTTCACCGCCGAGAACGAGCACTTCCGGATCTACCAGGACGCCGTCGACGTCTGCCGCCACTCGATCGATCAGCCCGTCGACGCCCCGCCCGACAGCCTCTTCCGCTACCGGAACAGCGACCCCCTCACCCTGACCTGCATCGTCCGGCGGATCGTCGAGGCGCGCGGCGAGGCGTGGGCGAGCTTCCCGCAGCGCGCGCTCTTCGACCGGATCGGGATCCGCGACGCCGTCCTCGAGACCGATCGCTTCGGCAACTTCATCATCACCGGGTACGACTTCATGAGCGCCTGGGACTGGGCGCGCTTCGGGCTGCTCCACCTCCAGGACGGCGTCTGGGGAGGCGAGCGGATCCTCCCCGAGGGGTGGGTCGACTTCGTGAGCGCCCCGGCCCCCGCTGACCCCGGCCGCAACTACGGCGGGCTCTTCTGGGTGAACGCGGGCGGCCGCTTCCCCAACCTCCCCGGCGACGCCTACACGGCGGCCGGCTTCATGGGACAGAACACCGTCGTGATCCCCTCGCTCGAGATGGTCGTGGTCCGGCTGGGGCCCAGCCCGGGGGGCTCGGACCGCTACCTCAACGGGGTGATCGCGGGGGTGGTGGA
>JAVVEY010000198.1:0-2711 GCA_032250675.1 Longimicrobiales bacterium
CCGCCCGGATTCGGGCGCGGATCCCGCGGGGGCGAGCCGGGGCGGCGGGATCCGGAGCGCGGGGTGGGTGGGGGAGCGCCGGGGCGGCGGGGCCGGGCGCGCGTCGAGCCGGCCTCCTCCTCCTCGGGCACGAGCTCGTTGAGGAGCTGCCGGCCCGCGCTCGACACCCCCGAGAGCACGCGGTCGGCGGCCGCGATCACCTGGAAGGCCTCGCGCAGCGTGGCGGGGTTCATCGCCTTGCGGCGCATCCGGTCTTCGAGATTCTCGGCGAAGCGCTGGAGTCCCGAGGCCTCGACGGGGCTTCCCTCGCCATACTTCGACTCGAGAAACTCCACATAGTCGAGCACCTGGTAGAGTTGCGCCTCGGGGAGGGTTTCGAGGCGGCGGAGGAGGCGGCTGCGGAGGACGTCATGCATGAATCAGAGTACCTTGTGTGGTGCGTGGCGGCGTCCCACGATGGACGCTCCAGATCCGGACCCCAGTCGTGAATTTCAAGGTCGATGGCATTTCTTCCCCTGCGGCCCGTGCCGCTCCCCGACGCCTTCGAGGTGGAACTCGGCGCCTGGCTCGACTCGATCGACCAGGCGCTCGACGATCCTTCCACCGACCGCAACGAGCTCTGTCGTGAGATCCTGACGGATCTCCTCTATCCGGAGATTCGGCCGGAGATTCGGGGGGCCGACCTCTCGACGCTTCCCGCGGCGACCCGGCTGGCGGTGCGGCAGCTCGATCCCCGCAACGTCACCCTCGAGCCTGAATACTACTCGGAAATCGATCTCGACGCCTACACCCCGGTCAAGCCGCTGATCTGGTTGTGGGAGGGATTCGACCGGAGCCCGCTCGGCGAGAATGTCGCCGTGGGAATCCGCTTCCGTCGCCTCCTCGCCCGTCGGATCTTCAAGAGCTGCGGAAGGAATTTCAAGGCCTTCCACCACGTCAAGTTCTCCTTCGGCTACAACCTCGAGGTGGGCGACGACGTCGTGGTGCACCGGCATGTGCTCCTCGACGACCGCGGGGGGATCGAGATCGGCAACGGCGCGTCGATCTCCGACTTCGCGAATGTCTATTCGCACTCGCACGACATCGTCGACGGCCGCGAGATCTTCACGCCGAAGACGGTGATCGGGGCGGGGGCGCGGATCACCTACCACGCCACGATCCTCTCGGGCACGACGGTCGCGCCCGACTCGATGGTGGGCGCGGGGTCGATGCTCACGCGCTCGACCGAGCCGCACACCGTCTGGGTCGGCGTGCCCGCGCACCAGATCAAGGTGAAGGATATCGAGCGCCGCGACACGCGCCCCCCGAGCACCCCGGACCCCCTCGCGGACACCTGAGCGCGTCGAGCGTATTACTACCGGGACGATCCCTGGCATCCCCCGCGCCCTCCCTCCTCATGCCCGACGACACGCTCCGACGCATCTCCGACTCCCCGCTGAACGCCGAGGCGCGCCTCTCGCGCCTCACCACGCCGATCACGCGCGTGGAGGACTTCTACATCCGCTCGAACTTCCCCACCCCCACCCTCGACGCGGCGTCGTACGCCCTCGAGGTGATCGGGCCGGGGGGCGACCGCCGCACCCTCTCGCTCGATGAGGTGCGCGCGCTGGCGCCGGCGGTCACCGAGCGCGTGACCTTCGAGTGCGCGGGCAACGGCCGCACCCTCCTCGACCCGCAGCCCCCGGGCACCGCGTGGACCCTCGGGGGCACGGGGACGGCGAGCTTCACCGGGGTGCCGCTCCGCGCGCTCTTCCCCTCGGGGCCGGGGGACGCCGTGGAGTACCTCTTCACCGGCGCCGACCGCGGACGCGCCGAGGGGTGGGGCGAGGTCCGCTTCCAGCGGTCGCTCCCGGTCGAGGTGGCGGAAGAATCGCCCGGCCCGCTCCTCGCGTGGGCGATGAACGACGCCCCCCTCCCCCGCGAGCACGGCGCTCCGCTCCGCCTCGTGGTGCCCGGGTGGTACGCGGTGGCCTCGGTGAAGTGGCTCACCTCGATCGAGGCGCTCCGCGCCCCCTTCGAGGGGTACTTCCAGACCGACCGCTACCTCTACGTCGGGCGCGACGGCGGGAGCGCGCCGGTGCGCCACATCCGCCCGCGCGCGCTCGCGCTCGTGATCGGCGGGGCGCCGCTCGAGGCGGGCGGGGCCGCGCTCCCCACCGCGGAGCGCCCTCTCGAGCTCGCCGCCGGGAGGCACACCGTCGAGGGGATCGCGTGGTCCGGGAAGGCGGCGATCGCGCGGGTCGAGGTCTCCCTCGACGACGGCGCCACCTGGACGCCCGCCCGCCTCGGCGAGCCCGGCCGCCCCGGCGAGCCCGGCCGCCCCGGCGTGCGGACCCCCTGGTCGCTCGAGATCGAGGCGCGCCCCGGGGCGTACACCCTCGTCGCCCGCGCGACCGACGAGGCGGGCGAGACGCAGCCGCTCGCCTCGTGGTGGAACGCGCTCGGCTACGGGAACAACGAGGCGCAGCGGGTGCCGCTCCGCGTCGGGTGAGGCGGGGCGCGCCGGCGGGTGCGCACGGGCCGCCGCGCGCGCCCGGGCCGACAGCGCGCGCCCGGGTGGGACGGCGGGTGCGCACGGGCCGCCGCGCGCGCACGGGCCGAAGCGCGCGCCCAGGCGGGACGCTAAAGTGACACCGAAGGGGTGTCCGAGACTCCGGGTGTCACTTGGCGTCGGATATTGAGGTCAACTGCCCTCCGTCCAACCCGACGCT
>JAVVEY010000200.1:0-2686 GCA_032250675.1 Longimicrobiales bacterium
CCCCCCTCCGCGTCGCCCCCGAACTCGTCGTGAAGGAGACCGAGGGGGTACGCCCGCACCGTGCGCGCGGCTTCCGGATCGACGTCGAGGATCTGGGCGGCACTCATCTGGTGCATCACTACGGGCACGGGGGCGGCGGCTTCTCCCTCTCGTGGGGCACCGCCGAGCTCGCGATCGCGCGGCTGGACGATCTCGACGCCTCCCCGGAACGGACGCCGGTCGCGGTGCTCGGGGCGGGCGCGGTCGGGCTCGCCACGGCGTCGCTCCTGCAGGCGCGGGGCCACACCGTCGAGATCATCTCGGCGGACGCG
Organism: Longimicrobiales bacterium; assembly: GCA_032250675.1. Taxonomy (GTDB): domain Bacteria; phylum Gemmatimonadota; class Gemmatimonadetes; order Longimicrobiales; family Gaopeijiaceae; genus Gaopeijia. The sequence continues at coordinate 312 of JAVVEY010000200.1, forward strand.
ATCGACGAGACGACGTCGGCGGTCGCGGGGGCGAGCTGGTACCCGGTCGGGGTCTTCGCGGGGGCCCCGCCGAGCCCCGCGCGCGGGGCGCTCTTCGAAACGGCCGCGCGGCGCGCCCACACCCACTTCACCGCCCTGGCGGCGCAGCCGGGTACGGGGGTGCGCCACGGCGACGAGTACGTCCCCGACACGACCCGCGCGCGTCTCGAGGCGGGGCATGGGTGGGTCTTCCGGCGCCTCCGCGACCTCTACCCGGGAGGCGAGATCATCGGGCGTCCCGCGCACCCCTTCGCCACGCGGTGGGCGCTCCGCTACCGCACCCTCTTCATGGACGCGCCGCGCTACCTCCCCGCCCTCCTCGAGCGCATCCTCGATGCGGGGGGAGCGTTCACCCGTCGACGCCTGACGACGCTCGACGAGATCCGCGCGCTCCCGCAGCGCGTCGTCTTCAACTGCACCGGCGCGGGGGCGCGTACGCTCGTCGGTGATCACACCCTCACCCCCGTCCGGGGACGACTCTTCCACCTCGCGCCGCAGCCCGGGGTCGACTACGGGGTACAGATCGACGACTTCCGCTACATGGTGCCGCGCGCCTCCGCGCTCGTGCTCGGCACGAGCTGGGAGCCCGAGGGATCCGGGATCGTGCAGGAGGGGCGGGACGCCGAGTCGGTGATCGAGGAGATCTCGCGGCGCACGGGGTGAGGGATCGTCCCGCACCGGATCGCCCCGCACGGCGTCATCCGCCATCCAGTCGCCCGGCGCCGCGCGTCAGGATATCTTGCGTCGGGTGCGCGGCCCCCTCGCGCCCGGTGCGTGCCGGACGACGTACCCGAGATGATCCCCCGTCGCTCTTCAGAAGATGATGCCGCTCCCGCACTCGCCCCTCCGCCCCACCCACGCCTTCGCCACCGTGGCGGCCGGACTCGTCGCCGCCGCGGCGGGCCTCGTCGCGACCGCCACGCCCGCGCAGGCACAGCCGGCGGCGACCCCGCGCCCCCTCTTCGTCGATGGGCAGGCGCAGATCGTCCCCGCCTTCGCCGACTCCACCTCATGGATCCGCGAAGAGCTCTGGGTGGAGGCCGACTTCGACTCGGATGGCGACGGACGCCCGGACCGCCTGCGGGTGGCGGTGGTGCGCCCCGCCGCCACCGCCGACGGGCTCAAGGTTCCGGTCGTCTACGAATCGAGCCCCTACTTCTCCGGGACGGCGAGCTCGACCGACTTCTTCTGGGATGTGCGGCACGATCCGGGCACGCCTCCCCCCGCCCGCGAGCCCGCCCCGAATGTGGTGCGCCGCGCGCGCCCCGGGATCTCGAACTCGCACGTCGACACCTGGGTCCCGCGCGGCTTCGCGGTGGTGCACTCCGAGGCGCCCGGCACGGGGCTCTCGCAGGGATGCCCGACGATCGGGGGACCGATCGAGGTGAACGCCCCCCGCGCGGTGATCGACTGGCTCAACGGCCGGGCGAAGGGGTGGAGCGACCCCGTCGGCGGCGAGGAGGTCGTCGCGGAGTGGACGACGGGGCGCGTCGGGATGATCGGCACCTCGTACAACGGCACCCTCCCCGTGGCGGCCGCGACGACCGGGGTCGAGGGGCTCGAGGCGATCGTGCCGATCGCGCCGAACACCTCGTACTACCGCTACTACCGCTCGAACGGGCTGGTGCGCAATCCGGGCGGCTACCCCGGCGAGGATGTGGACATGCTCTACGACTTCGTGAATTCGGGGGACCCGACCCGTCGGGCGTGGTGCACCGCGCGGTGGCGCGACGGCGAGCTGATCGCGGGACAGGACCGCACGAGTGGGGACTACAACGAATTCTGGGCGGAACGCGACCTCTGGAACGAGCTCGACGGGGTGCGCGCCGCGGTCCTCATGGCGCACGCCTTCAACGACTGGAATGTCATGCCCGAGCACAGCGTCCGGGTGGCGTCGACGCTCAAGGCGCGCGGGGTCCCGGTGGTGCAGTACTACCACCAGGGGGGCCACGGCGGCGCCCCCCCGCTCGAACTCGTCAACCGGTGGTTCACCCGCTGGCTCTGGGAGGTGGAGAATGGCGTCGAGGAGGGTCCCGGCGCCTGGATCGTTCGCGAGGGAGACCCGCGCACCCGCCCGACCCCCTACCCCGACTACCCTCACCCCGAAGCTCGCCCCGTCGTGCTTCATCCCCACGCCGCGGAGGGGAGCGCCGAAGGACGCCTGAGGGCCGACGCCGGCAGGGGACGCGACACCTTCACCGACGACGTGACCCACGACGGCGAGGCGCTCGCCACCGACCCCGCCGCTCGCGGCCACCGGCTCCTCTACACCACCCCCGAACTCGTCCAGCCGCTGCACCTCTCGGGCACCGCGCGCATCACACTCCGCATCGCCG
>JAVVEY010000201.1:0-2685 GCA_032250675.1 Longimicrobiales bacterium
CGGCGTCGAAGCCGCCGGTGAGCGCGAGGCCGCACCCGAGCCGCTCGGCGCGCAGCAGCAGCGCGAGCCCGCCCACGTGCGCCGGCGAGAGCGACGCCCACCAGATGTCGTCGGCCCCGAGGTCGAGCCGCTCGCGCGCCGCCTCGGTCGAGGCGGCAAACGCCTCCTCCGTGATCACGAGGTCGCGGGGTTCGCCGCTGGAGCCGGAGGTGCGGAGGAGGACGGCGCCGGGCGGAAGCGCCTTCTCGACGCGGGGGACCCCTTCCCCCGCCTCGCGCACCGGCACGAGGACCGCGCCGCTCGCGCGAATCCGGCGCATCTCGGCCACCGCCTCGCGGGTGGCGGCGGCGCGCCACGGCCAGGGACGTCCCGGAGTGGGCTGCGCGTCGCTCATTCCCCTGCCCTCACCCTCACCCGAAGAAGAGCCCGATGAAGAGCCCGATCGAGAGCCCGACCGCGTACCCGAGGAGCCCCGCCGCCGTCTGACCGAGCGCCGGAAGGAGCTCCACAGGGGCGCGGTGCGTCCACACACGCCGCATCGCGGGCGCGGCCACCCCGAAACCGAGCCAGGCGAGGAGCGTCCACACCGGCCACCCGTACCCCGAGATCCCGGCGACGGGGACGATCGCCGCGACGCTCCAGAGCCAGGCGTACTCCATCCGGGTCCCGAGGGGCCCGAGGCGCACCGCCATCGTGCGCTTCCCCGCGCGCGCATCGGTGTCGAGGTCGCGCAGGTTGTTCACGACGAGGATCGCGGTGCTCATCGCGCCGATCCCGGCGCCGGCGAGCCACGCCTCGGGCGGGAAGTGGCCCGCCTGCACGTAGACGGTGCCCGCCACCGCGATCAGCCCGAAGAAGATGAAGACGAAGAGGTCGCCGAGGCCGTGATACGCGAGGGGGTACGGTCCCCCCGTGTACGCGACGGCGCAGACGAGCGAGGCCACCCCGATCCAGACGATCGGCCACCCGCCCACACCCACGAGGTAGACCCCCACCCCGAGCGCGGCCGCGAGTGCGGCGATCATCGCGTTGCGCACCGCGGCCGGGGAGAGGAGCCCCGCCTGCGTGACGCGCGTCGGGCCCACGCGGGTCTCGGTGTCGGCCCCCTTCACGAAGTCGAAGTAGTCGTTCGCGAAGTTGGTGGCGATCTGGATGAGGAGCGCGCCCGCGAGCGCGGCGAGCGCGGGGAAGGGGGCGAAGGCGCCGCGGTATGCGGCGAGCGCGGTCCCCACCAGAACCGGCGCGGCGGCCGCGGGGAGTGTCTTCGGGCGCGCGGCGAGCACCCAGGGCGAGGTCATCCTACCAGGGGAGCCACGGGAATTGTCGGAAGTCGGGCTTCTCCTTCTTCAGGAAGGCATCCTTGGCGTGCTTCGCCTGCTCCGTCATGTAGAAGAGGAGGGTGGCGTTGCCGGCGAGCTCCTGGATCCCCGCCTGCCCGTCGACCGCGGCGTTGAAGGCGCTCTTGAGGAGGCGGATCGAGAGGGGACTCTTGTCGAGGATCTCCTGCGCCCACCTCCACCCCTCGGCCTCGAGCTCTTCCACGGGCACCACGGTGTTCACCAGCCCCATCTCCCGCGCCTCCTCGGCGTCGTACTGACGACAGAGGAACCAGATCTCGCGCGCCTTCTTCTGCCCGATGATGCTCGCCAGGTACGACGCGCCGAAGCCACCGTCGAAGCTCCCGACCTTCGGGCCGGTCTGGCCGAAGATCGCGTTGTCGGCAGCGATCGTGAGGTCGCAGATGACGTGCAGCACGTGTCCGCCCCCGATCGCGTACCCCGCCACGAGGGCGATCACCGGCTTGGGCATCGAGCGGATGTAGCGCTGCAGCTCGAGCACATTGAGGCGCGGCACGCCGCCCCCTCCCACATATCCGGCGTCCCCGCGCACGCGCTGGTCCCCCCCCGAGCAGAAGGCGTACTTCCCATCCTCGGCGGGTCCCTCCCCCGTGAGGAGCACGACGCCGATCGCGGTGTCCTCTCCCGCGTCGCGGAACGCTTCCTGCAACTCGAGGAGCGTCTCGGGGCGGAAGGCGTTGCGCACCTCGGGCCGGTTGAAGGCGATCCGCGCGACGCCGTCCGCCTTGCGGTAGGTGATGTCCTCGTATTCGCGTACCGTGGTCCATTCGGGCTGGCTCACCCGTCAACTCCTGTCCGTGGTGTGGATGTGCGTCCGGAGGCGTCTGTCGCGACCGCTTCCTTCATCGCCGCGACCGGTCCCCGCATCGCCACGAGCGCCTCCTTCGCTGCCGCGACGGCGCGCGCGCGATCCGCGGCTCGGGCCTCCACCTCGAGCGCGCGATCGGTCTTCACCTCGACCACGCGCGTTCCCCCCGAGGAGAGCGCCCGATCGATCGCCGCTCCGACCTCGGCCGCCTCGACGACGTCATGAGGTACGCCGAAGGCGGCCGAGAGTGCGCCGAGTTCGCGCCCGTGCGGTGTGGCGAAGAGTTCGGTGAAGGGAGGATCGAAGGCGCGCACGGGGAGGTGCTCGAAGATCCCTCCGCCGTCGTTGTCGACGAGCACGAAGACGACCTCCGCCTCCCCGGCCAGCGCGAGGCCTCCGGCGTCGTGCAGAAAGGCGAGATCACCGAGGAGCGCCACCCCGCGCCCCCCCGACGCGGCCGCCACGCCGAGCGCGCTCGAGACGATCCCGTCGATCCCGCTCGCGCCGCGGTTGCCGAAG
>JAVVEY010000066.1:0-15836 GCA_032250675.1 Longimicrobiales bacterium
CGGCAGAAGGAGATCGCGGTGCGGGCCGCCCTGGGGGCCGGCCGCGGCGACGTGGCGGCCACCTTCGTGCGGGAGAGCGTGATCCTGGGGGCGGCGGGCGGGCTCCTCGGCGTGGCGGTGGCGGCGGGAGCGGTAGAGGCGCTGGTGGCGTTCGGGCCCCAGGACGTACCGAGGCTCCACGAGGTGACGCTGACGCCCACCGTCCTCGGGTTCGCCGCACTCCTCTCGGTGGCCACGGGCGTCCTCCTGGGATTCCTCCCGATGACGCGATACTCGGCGAAGGCGTTCGCCGGGATCCTCCGGGACGGTGGGCGCGGGAGCACGGCAGGGCGGAGTCGCAACCGGGCCCGGAACGCCCTCGTCGTGAGCCAGCTCGCGCTGGCGCTCGTCCTCCTGGTGGGGTCGGGGCTGATGGTCCGGACGGTGGCGGAGCTGCGCCGCGTCGAGCTGGGGTTCGAGCCCGACGATGTCCTGGCGGCGAGCGTCCGCGTCGGCGATGGAATGGCGCGTCAGGACGCGGCCCGCTTCTACGAGGAGCTCCGCACCCGGGTGGCTGCGCTCCCGGGTGTGGAGACGGCAGGGGTGACCACGCAGGCGCCGCTCGCCTCCGGCATCGCCAATGGGGGCTCCTTCTACATCGAGTCGCGGCCCCGGGTCGAGGGCGCGCTCCCTCCAGTGGCGATGTACCGGGCCGCGAGCCCCGGCTTCTTCGAGTCGATCGGGATCCCGCTCGTGGCGGGTCGGGAGATGACCCGGGCGGACATGGACGGCACGCGGGCGGTGGTGTGGGTGGACGAGTACTTCCTCGACACCTTCCTCGAGGGCGAGTGGGAAGGCGAATTCCTCTCGTGGTCCGCAGAGGAGGGCGCGGCCGGCGAGCCGGTCATCCGGGAGTGGGTCGAGGTGGTCGGGGTGGTCGGCGACGTCCGGCAGACGGGGCTGCGAGAAGACCCCGGCGCCAACGCGTACTTCCCCCTCCGCGCCGGCGAACTGGGGTATCCCTCGCTCACGCAGGCCACCCTCACCGTGAAGGCGCAGCCCGGACAGCGACCCACGGCGCTGGCACCCGCGATCCGGGACGAGGTGGCGCGCCTCAGTCCCCAGGTACCTGTCATCGACGTGCGCACGATGGACGATGTCGTGCGGGAGGCGATGGCAGGAGAGTCGATCACCCTCGTCCTCCTCGGGATCGCCGCCGGGATGGCGCTCTTCCTCGGGGCGATCGGGCTCTTCGGGGTGGTCTCATACGTGGTGAGCCGCCGCACCCGCGAGATCGGGGTGCGGATGGCGCTGGGAGCGCAGCGGACCCAGGTGAGCGCGATGGTGCTGCGGCAGGGGCTGGTGGTGTCCGCAACCGGCGTCGGCGTGGGCCTCGCCGCCGCCTTCGGGCTCACGCGGGTCATGGAGTCGGTCCTCTACGGCGTCTCGACCACCGACCCCGTCACCTTCGCGGTCGCTCCGGCACTCCTCCTCGGCGTGAGCGTGCTGGCCACCTGGCTCCCGGCGCGACGGGCCGCCCGGGTCGATCCGGTGGAGTCGTTGCGGGAGGAGTGAGGCAGGGGCTGGCGCCCGGCGGCATCGGTCGATATATTCGGCTTTTATTCGGGCTTCGCTCCGATTCGACTCTCCCGGAACGCGAGGTGGCACGATGCCGGCAGTGGAACTCAGGCACGGAATCTTCAACTGGATCGACGTGATCACGACGGACGCCTCCGTCGTGATCCCCTTCTACGAGAAGGTGTTCGGGTGGAGCACCGAGGAGGTGCCCACCGAGGGCCCGAGTCCGTACCGCTTCTTCTTGCGGGACGGCATCCCCGTGACCGGGCTCGGCGAGATGAGCGACGAGATGAAGGAAGAGGGCGTGCCCTCGACGTGGAACTCCTACATCCAGGTCGGCTGATCTGGAACGAGCTCGTGAGCCGGGACGCCGACGCGGCCCGCGCCTTCTACGAGGAGCTGCTCGGGTGGGAGTGGGACGAGATCGAGATGGGCGACCAGGGCACGTACGGGGTGATCATGAACGCCGGGCGGCCGAATGGCGGCGTGATGCGCATGACCGACGAGTGGCCGGAGCACACCCCGTCGCACTGGATGGTCTACATCGGATCCGACGACGTGGATGCGGACGCGGCGCGCGTGAAAGCAGCGGGCGGCACGATCCACGTGGAGCCGAGCGATATCCCGGTGGGGCGCTTCTGCGTGACCGCCGATCCCACGGGTGCTCCCTTCTCGATCTTCGAGGGCGGCGAGATGTAGATGCCGTCAGGGTCGGCGCGGTTCTCGTTTCAGCCTCACGCCCGATCCCGGGTGAGCCTCGTTCCCGGGCTCAAACACCTGTTCGGGTTTCGTCCTGTGTGGCGGGACGTCCCATGATCTACCGCGAATCGAGTGGCCGAGGGAACCTTTGCCGCTGAGAGAAACTTTGGAAGGTGCGATAGCCGATCATGCGCTGTCATCCACTTGACGAGAAGGTATGGATGGATGTGTTCCGATTTGCGCTGAAAGCCGGTCTCATGGCGCTGGTGCTGCTCGCCTTCACCGGGCCGAACGCCTCGGGTCGGGAGGTCAGCCTTTCCATCGAGTGCAGCACCGCCGGATGCACGGAGGGATGCACGAGCGGCTCGGAGTGCCGAGCCCACGAAAAGTGCGTTGGTGGGGACTGCATGCCCACCGTGATGCAGCGGAACTGCCTGCCGGACGATGCGATCCTCCCCTGACTGCGGGGAGCGCTCCAAGCGCACGAGGGCCGCCGTGACAGCGGCGGCCCTCGTAGCGTGGGCGTTTTTCCCCGCGCCGGCACGGTCCCAGCAGCTGGCACGGTGGGTCGTCAACCCCCATCCGGAGTTTTCGGTCGGTGTGATGGAGGGCCCGGAATCACGGATGTTCGATCGGATCGTCGGGATGACATGGCTGAAGGGGGATCGTCTCGCGGTCGCCGATGCCGGGTACCAGAACATCCGCATCTTCGAGGTTCCCGGGCAGAAGGACCCCGATCTGGTGCTCGGACGGCCGGGCCAAGGTCCGGGTGAATTCGTCTCCATCGGAGGAATCTGGACACTTCCGGGAGACACGCTTGCGGTGTGGGACCCCGGAACACGCCGTGTCACGGTCTTTACTCAGTCCGGCGAACTGGTTCATTCGTTGGTCGTCGAGTTCGACGAGTCGGCAGCCAACCTCGAGGTCTTCCACGGCAGTTTCGACGACGGAGACGCGATTCTCGGGGCGCTCTCGTTCGGGGAGGACCGGGCGGGAGTCGTGCCGGACCGATGGGAGGTGCTCCGCGTCGGTGTGTCCGACGCGTCGGTGCATCCGCTGTTCACGCTCGCGGGGATGCGGCGCCTCGATCGGCGCCCGATCCCGTTCTCGATGATGCCGCTGGTCGCTCCTTCGGGTGACCGGATCGTGACGGCGGACGCACCGGGGGGTGAGATCCGGGTCCGTACCGGCGACGGGAATTCGATCGAAACGTGGTCGATCCCCCGGCCCCAGACGAAGCTCGCGAGGGATCTCCAGTCCCAACTTCTGCGCAGGCTCGAATCCGAGGGACGGCAGATCTATCGTGACTACATCCGCGCCGGGGTGATGCCCATCGAAGGGCCCGTTCCTGAGATGTCGGCGATCCTTGCGGACGATTCCGGGCGGTTCTGGGTCAAGCGATGGGGCGGAGTGGACGACTCCATCTGGTTTCGGGAGAATGCCCTGCATCCGTCGCCCGGTGGGGAGTGGGTGGTTCTGGACCGCGACGGACGGTTCCTCGCCTCGGTGGCGATGCCGGTGGACTTCCGCCCGCTGGTGATCCAACGTGACCGGGTGGCCGGCGTGGCTGTCGATGCGTTGGGTGTCCAGACGGTGGCCGTCCACAGACTTCTCGTTTCCGGCTCTCGTCCCCGGCCATAGGCACGCGCCCCGTCCACGCGGCCCCGTGCGTCCGCCGGCCAGGGCGAAGATCGCGTGCAGCGGAGCCGAAGGTGGGATTCGAACCGAGCGCGGCAGCGCGAGGTCTGCGAAGCGAAGCGAAGCTCACCCACAAGGCGACGGCGAAGCCGGCGCTCCCTTGTGGGGGCGAATCCCCCGACCGATGGGGTGCGAGCGGAGCGGAGTGCTCCGGGGGCCAGGCGTCCCCGCGTAGAGTGCCGAAGGTGGGATTCGAACCCACAAGGGCCGAAGCCCGGGGGATTTTGAGTCCCCTGCGTCTACCGATTCCGCCACTTCGGCGTGGATCGCCAAAGGTACATCGGAAGGAGGTGTGTGGCACGTCCACGACGTCGCGTCTCTCTACCCCGTCGCCGAGCCGCCCGTAACCCGCCCCGGCCGCCCCGCCCCCAGCCCCACGGCGATCTTGCCGGCCAGGACGACGAGGAGCGCGGCGAGCGGGAGCGACCACCCGCCGGTGGCGTCGTGCACGAGCCCGAAGAGCGGGGGTCCGGTGGCCGCGACGAGGTAGCCGACCGACTGCGCCATCCCCGAGAGTTCGCCGGTGGCCTCGGAGTCGCTCGAGCGCAGCACGAGGAGGGTGAGGGCGAGCGCGAAGGTCCCGCCCAGGACGAAGCCGAGCACGCCGACCCAGAGCCAGGCGAGCGTCACCCCCGGGAGGAGGAGCCCCCCGAGGCTCGCCGCCTCGAGCGCCCCGAGCGTCCAGATGATCGGGCGCTGGTCGCGCGTGCTCCCCGCCCACACCGGGATGGCGGCGCTCCCGAACACGCCGGTCGCCTGTGAGAGCGCGAGGAGCCCGCCCGCGGCGGCCTCACCGAGCCCGCGTGACTGCAGGAGGTCGGGGAGCCACGCGATCGTCACGTAGAAGGTGAGCGACTGGAGTCCCATGAAGAGCGCGATCTGCCACGCGAGCGGCGAGCGCCCGAGCGCCCGGAGCGACGCGTGTCCGCGAGCGCGGCGCGTGACCGGCCCCCTCGTCTGGGGCAGCCAGACCAGGAGCGCCACGGCAGCGGGCACCATCCAGATGGCGAGGGACGCGCGCCACCCGCCGAGTCCGATCGCCAGCGGCACGCTGAGGCCCGCGGCCGCCGTGGCTCCGATCCCCATCATCCCCGAGTAGAGCCCCGTGATCCTCCCCGAGTGGTCCGGGAAGTGTCGTTTGGCGAGCGCCGGGAGGAGCACATTGCCGAGCGCGACGCCGACGCCGAAGAGGGCGGTCCCGAGGTAGAGTGCGGCCACGGCCGGCACCCCTCGCAGCGCGGATCCGATCCCGATCAGCACGAGCGCGAGCGCAACCGTCCGCTCCATTCCGAAGCGTCGACTCACCCCCGAGGTGAAGAGCGAGAGAAACCCGAAGGCGAGGAGCGGGAGCGTCGTGAGGAAGCCGAGCGCGGCGTTCGAGAGCCCGGTGTCGGCGCGGATCTCGGCCACGAGCGGTCCCACACTCGCCAGCGCAGGCCGAAGGTTGAGGGCGACGAGCGCGATCCCGAGGAGGAGAAGCGCGCGGTGGGGCCGGGTCGGCGGGCGTGTACTCAGCGTCGGTCCGGTCCGACCTCGCCCGGTGCGTCCCGGGGCTCGGCACCCTCGGCGCCCTCCTCCCGGTGACCGAGGGCGTCGGCGAGGACTTCGAGGAGATCTCTCGCGACGTAGGGTTTCATCAGGTGACCGACCACCGGTGGAGTCTCACCTCCCCACAACGCGTCCGAACTCCCGACGAGGCCGCTCACGGCGATGAGAGGGATCCCGGGCCGGAGCTGGTGCATCTCGCGGATCGCACTCGGCCCGTTCCGCACCGGCATCATCATGTCGCAGACGACGGCGTCGATCTCCTCCCCCCGCTCCCGGAATCGGGCGACGGCCTCTTCTCCGTCATCCGCCAGGAGGACACGATACCCCCACGCCTCGAGGGTCCGACGGGTGATCTCGCGGATCGTGGCCTCGTCGTCGGCGACGAGGATGAGCTCACCCCGCCCGCGCAGGAGGGGTACCTCCGAAAGCCCGCCCTCGCGAGCGTCCGTTCCCTCCCCGACGGCCGGAAGGTAGAGGGTGAAGGTGGTGCCGACCCCCGGCTCGCTCTCCACATCGACGAACCCGCCGTGACTCCGCACGATGGCGAGCGACGTCGGGAGCCCCAGGCCGGTCCCTTCGTCGGGAGGCTTCGTCGAATAGAAGGGCTCGAAGATCCGATCGAGCACCTTGGGATCCATCCCGCTCCCGGTGTCCCCCACCGAGATCACGACATAGTCGCCGGGATCGATATCCTGGAGGTGAGCCACGCGCGTCCGCCCGACACGCTCGCGCCCCACGCGCAAGGTGAGGGTCCCGCCCCCGGGCATCGCGTCGCGCGCATTCACGCAGAGGTTGAGGAGCACCTGGTGGAGCTGTGTCGCGTCTCCGGTGACTCGAGGGAGTCCCGTGGGTGCCTCGCACTCGACGTGCACGGCCTTGAGGAAGGTGTCGGTCACGATGCGGTGGACATCGTTCACGAGATCCCGGACATCGACCACGCTGCGCGGACCGTCGATCCCGCGCGCAAAGGAGAGGAGCTGTCGGAGCATGTCCGCCCCCTTGAGCGCGCACGTCTCGATCATGTCGATCGAGGTGCCGCGTTCCGCTGGATCCTCGTCGTGGCGCAGAAAGTCGATCGCGAGGAGGATCGGGGTGAGCACATTGTTCAGATCGTGCGCGACCCCACTCGCGAGCGTGCCGATGCTCTCCATCCGCTGCGCGCGAAGGAATTGTGCCTCGATCTCCTTGCGCTCGGTGATATCCTCGGCGATCCCCACGATCCGTCGCACCTCGCCCTCGTCATCGAGCACCGGGAAGGCTCGGTCGTGGATCCACCGTTCGGTCCCGTCGGGGCGCACGATCCGGTAGGTCCGATCGTACGCCCCTGTGCGCTGCGCGGGCACGATGTCGCCGGTGGCCTCTCCGAGATCGTCCTCGTGCACGGAGTCGAGCCATCGCTCCGGATCCGCGTAAAGCTCCTCGCGCGGACGCCCCCAGATCTCTTCGTACGCGGGGCTGAGGTAGAGCATCCGTGTCTTGGCCGGATCGGTGATCCAGAAGACCTCACGGATCGTTTCGGCGAGTTGCCGGAAGCGTTCCTCGCTCTCCCGGAGCGTCGCCTCGGCCTCGGTCTGCGCGGTCACATCCGAGCAGGTGCCCGTGAGGCGTTCGATCGCCCCGTCGTCTCCCGGCACGACCCGCCAGCGCTGCTCGAGATGTCGGACCTCCCCCTGCGGGGTGACGATCCGGTGCGCGAGGGTGTAGTCCCGTCCCGGCCCCTCCAGGATCGACGCCTCGACGGCGCGGTCGACGCGGGCGCGGTCATCCGGATGGACGCAGGCGTGGTAGAGCCCGCGGGTGGGGCCGTGAGGCTCGGGTTCGAGGCCGAGGTTGCGCCAGACCTGATCGGACCACTCCACCTCGTCGGTGACGAGATCCACCTCCCAATTTCCCATCCCCGTCACCGCCTGGGCCTCTGCCAGACGGGCGCGCTCGCGCTCGAGCTCCTCGATCGCGCGACGGCGCTCCTCGACCTCCTTCCGGAGCGCCTGATTGGCGCGCGCGAGTTCGAGCGTCTTCTCCTCGAGCTTGCGCACGAGCGACCGGCTGTAGGTGCCGAGCATCTCGGAGCGATCGCCAGACGAGACGGGGCGTCGTGGCTCGTCGCGAAGCGCGCTCGTCTCGACCTCACGGATGCGGGCGAGGAAGGCCTCGGGCTCGATCGGCTTGAGGATGAAGCTGTCCGCCCCGAGCGTCCGGGCGAGGCGTTCGTCTTCGGGTTCGGTGTAGGTCGCCGTGAAGACGACGAAGGGGATCTTCGAGAACTCGACATCCGCCTTCCAGTGCCGGAGGAGGGTGTAGCCGTCCATGACCGGCATGAGGAGGTCGGAGACGACGAGATCCGGGAGGTGTGCGCGGGCGCGCTCGAGGGCGTCGGCTCCATGGGGAGACGTCTCGACCTCGTAGCCATGCCCCACGAGGAGGGTTTCGAGGTAGTCGAGGTTCTCGGGTTTATCGTCGACCAGGAGTATCCGTTTCATCTCATCGCCCATCCTCCGGCGGCGGTCCCAGCCCGAGCTCACGCAGTGTGTCGAGGAAGCTATCCGGCTCGATCGGTTTGCGCAGCCACGCGGTGCACCCCGCTTCGAGCGCCCGCGCACGGTCGGCGGGGAGGGCGTGGGCAGTGATGGCCACCACGGGAAGGTCGCGGAATGCGTCGATCGCGCGCAGTGCGCGTACCGCCGCATACCCATCGACTTCCGGAAGCTGGATGTCGAGGAGGATCATCGAGGGGAGCTCCTCCTCTGCGAGCCGGATCCCCTCGGCTGCGGTGGACGCAGCGCGTACCCGATAGCCGTGCCGCTCAAGGAGATAGACGACCAGGTATCGGTTCTGCTCATCGTCCTCGATCACGAGGACCGGTGCCGTCTCCGCGGCGGCGTTCACGCCTCCACCTCCCCCTCGGCGACCTCCCCCACCCGGTCACCGCCGGTGGGGATCCGGAGCGCAAAGGTACTCCCCTCACCGACTTCGCTCTCGACCTCGATCCGGGCCCCGAGAAGCTCGGCGAGTCGATTGCAGATCGCGAGTCCGAGCCCCGTTCCCTCATGGCGCCTCGTCAGCGTGGAGTCGAGCTGGCGGAAGGGCTGGAAGAGCTTCGGGAGATCCTCCGTCGCGATCCCGATCCCGGTGTCATGCACCGCGATCCGGACGCCCGGGACGCCGGGCGACACCTCCATCCCCACATCGAGCACCACGCGTACGCCTCCCTCGGGAGTGAACTTCGTCGCGTTGGTGAGGAGGTTGATGAGGATCTGTTCGAGACGCCGACGGTCGCTGCGTATCTCGACGGGACCCTCCGGGAGCTCGACCTCGAAGTCCAGATCCCCGGCCTCGGCGAGCGGCCGGACGATCTCCGCCGCGCGGCGCACCGCCTCGACCGCGTCGAAGCGCTCGTCGTGCACCTCGAGCCCACCCGCCTCGATTCGCGAGATGTCGAGCACATCATTGATCATCGCCAGGAGGTGACGGCCACTCGCGCGGACCATCTCGAGCTGACGTCGCTGCTCCCCGGTGAGTGGGCCCGGAAGCTCCTGCAGGAGGATCCCGCTGAAGCCGAGAATCGAGTTCAGGGGGGTACGCAATTCGTGCGACATCGTCGCCAGGAAGACCGATTTCATCCGATCGGAGGCCTCGGCCTCGCGTAGCTCTTCCTCGATCCGCTCGCGCTCGCTCAGGTCGATCCCCATCCCGACCAGACAGGTCGTCCGCTGGAAGTCGACCCGGTTCCCCGTGAAGAAATAGGGGATCGTCTCGCCCCCCTTCGTCACGAAATCCGCCTCGACCGAAGCGCTCCCCTCCTCGAAGACGGTGGCGATCCGCGCCTCGAGGCGCGCGCGGTCCTCCCCTCGGAAGAAGTCGAGTGGATGGAGGGTACGCATCTCCGCATCGGTGTAGCCCGTCACCTCGGTGAAGCGCCGGTTCCACCGGAGGAAATGGCCCTTCGCGTCGTAGACGTAGATCACCCCGGGCACGCTGTCGAGGAGGTGCGTCACGAGCGCCGCCTCGCGCGCCGCGATCACTTCCGAGTGCGAACGCTGTTCGCGCTCCGCGAAGGCGTCGAAGGCGCGCGAGAGATCACGCGCCACTTCGTCGAGGAGCGCGACCTCCCTCGGTCCGAATGCGTCCGGACTTGGCGCATAGATGTTGAGTGTGCCACAGACCTCTCCGTGCAGTCGGAGCGGGAAGACGGCGGCGGACACGATCCCCCATCTGCGGATCTCGTCGAGCCACGGACTCGACCGATCGTCCGCCATGAGGTCGCGCACGATCTCGAAACGCCCCGAGCGGAAGGCTCGCCCCGAGGGCCCCTGCCCCGACGGCCGGTCGTCGGTGTGCACCGCGATCTTCTCGACCATCCCGCTCGCCTCTCCCGCGGTGGCGGCGGGCACCAGACGGCGTGTCTCCGGATCGTGCCATCCGATCCAGGTGGCGGCGAAACCACCCCGCTCGACGAGGACGTCGCACACGCGTGAGAGGAGCTCGTCGCGCGAGGCGCTCCACGCCATCGCCTGATGGACCCGCCGGAGCGCATCGTGGAGCCGCTCGAGCGCCTCGATCTCGGCGTTCCGGGCGCGCGCGGTTCGACGCTCGCCGCGGAGTTGGAACACGACGACCCCCAGCGCCACGAGCGATACGAGCCCAACGATCGTCAGGATAGGCGTCACGAGACAGAGGAGAGAGGGGAGATCTGAGGGGCGGAGCTTCCCCCGCCCCGGCTGCGTTCCAATATGCGAGCCTCCCCCATCGCCCGCGAATCCGGGCGGGCGTCCCCGCTCTCCCCCGCCTCCTCGATGCCCTCCGCATGGAACCTCTGTAATTCGGTGCGCGCTCTGCCTATCGTAAGACTCTGGCGCAAGACTCTGAAGCAGACTGCCGGATGCATTCGTGGACGCCCGCACTACGCGAAGCATCCGTCCCATACACCAAGGATGCATCGTGGCCGACCCCAAGGATCCCTTCGGCGCTCTCAAGACTCTCGATCTCTCCGAAGGCACCACGCACTACTACGACCTCGCGGTCCTCGAGGAGGCGGGCGTCGTCGACGACCTCACCCGTCTCCCCTTCTCGATCCGGATCCTCCTCGAGAATGCGCTGCGCAACGCCGGGCACGGCTACGTCTTCGACGACGACGTGCGGGAGATCGCGCGGTGGAGCCCGTCGCATGCGGGCGCGCCGATCCCCTTCATGCCCTCGCGCGTGGTGCTGCAGGACTTCACCGGCGTGCCCGCCGTCGTCGACCTCGCCGCGATGCGCGACGGGATCCGGGCGATGGGGGGCAGCCCCGAGAAGATCAATCCGGTGGTGCCCGCCGACCTCGTGATCGACCACTCGGTCCAGGTCGACTTCTTCGGAACCCCCGACGCGTATCGCAGGAATGTCGAGCGCGAATACGAGCGCAACGGCGAGCGCTACGCCCTCCTCCGCTGGGCGCAGGAGGCGTTCGAGAACTTCAGCGTGGTCCCCCCGGGCACGGGGATCGTGCACCAGGTCAATCTCGAGTATCTGGCGTCGGTGATCCATCGCCGCGCCGAGCACGGGCTCGACCTCGCCTACCCCGACACCCTCGTCGGCACCGACTCGCACACCACGATGATCAACGGGCTCGGGGTGGTCGGGTGGGGCGTGGGCGGAATCGAGGCCGAGGCCGTCGTCCTGGGGCAGCCCTACTACATGCTCCTCCCCGAGGTGGTGGGGATGAAGTTCAACGGATCGCTGCCGGAAGGCGCGACCGCCACCGACCTCGTGCTGCGCGTCACCGAGATGCTCCGCGAGCACGGGGTGGTCGGGCGCTTCGTCGAATACTACGGCGCGGGGCTCTCGGCGCTCTCGCTCCCCGACAAGGCCACACTCGCCAACATGAGCCCCGAATACGGCGCGACGATCGGCTTCTTCCCGGTCGACGATCAGGCGCTCGAGTACCTGCGCGGTACGGGCCGCTCCGACGCGCACGTCGAGCGCGTCGAGCGGGTCACGAAGGCGCTCGGACTCTTCCGCTCCGACGACACCCCGGAGCCCGAGTTCACCTCGACGCTCGAGCTCGACCTCTCGACCGTCGAGCCGAGCCTGGCGGGCCCGAAGCGGCCCCAGGACCGCATCCGGATGGCCGATCTGCGAACCGCCTTCGATCGCGATCTCCCCGGGCTGGTTCCTGCCGGATTCCATCTCCCGGAGGAACCCTGCGAAAGCCGCCCGGCCGAGGCGTGGGCCGGCGAAGGCGGCGATGTGCCGGTCAAGGGGAATGGAGGCGCCGGTTCGGCCCACGGTGGGGTGAGCGCGACCGTCCGGCGCGCGGACGGTCGCAACCGGTACGCCACCGTGGAGCACAACGGGCACGAGATCGAACTCGGCGACGGCTCGATCGTGATCGCCGCCATCACCTCGTGCACGAACACCTCCAATCCGAGCGTCATGATCGGCGCCGGGCTCGTGGCGAAGAAGGCGCGCGAGCTGGGGCTCGAGCCGAAGCCGTGGGTCAAGACCTCGATGGCTCCGGGCTCGAAGGTGGTCACCGACTACCTCGAGGGCTCCGAGCTCATGGACGACCTCGAAGCGCTCGGCTTCGACGTGGTCGGGTACGGCTGCACCACCTGCATCGGCAACTCGGGCCCGCTTCCCCCGGCGATCCACGAGGCGGTCGAGAAGGAGGGTCTCGTCGTGGCGGCGGTGCTCAGTGGAAACCGGAACTTCGAGGCACGCATCCACCCGCTCGTGCGGGCCAACTACCTGGCGAGCCCGATGCTCGTCGTCGCGTACGCGCTCGCCGGACGGATCGACATCGACCTCTACAACGAGCCGATCGGACACGGAGCGGACGGCGCGCCCGTCTTCCTCGCCGACATCTGGCCGACGCAGAAGGAGGTCCGCGACACCGTCGCCGCGAGTCTCAAGCCGGAGATGTATCACGCGCGCTACGGCGAGGTCTTCGAGGGCGACGATCTCTGGCGCGGGCTCCCGATCCCCGAGGAGAGCGCGCTCTACGAGTGGGATGCCTCGAGCACGTACATCCGCAATCCGCCCTTCTTCGAGGGGATGACGCTCGACACGCCCGAGTTCCGGGACATCGAAGGCGCCCGCGTCCTGGTGAAGGTCGGGCAGTCGGTCACCACCGACCACATCTCTCCGGCGGGTGCGATCAAGAAGGACGGTCCGGCGGGCGAGTACCTCAAGTCCCATGGAGTGGAGCCGGTGCACTTCAACACCTTCGGCAGCCGGCGCGGCAATCATGAGGTCATGATGCGCGGCACCTTCGCCAATGTGCGCATCCGCAATCTCCTCCTCGATGATCGCGAGGGTGGCTTCACGATCCACTTCCCGAGTGGCGAGGAGACCTCGATCTACGACGCCGCGATGCGTTATATCGACGAGGGCACGCCGCTCGTCGTTCTCGCCGGCAAGGAGTACGGCACCGGGTCGTCGCGCGACTGGGCGGCCAAGGGCACACTCCTCCTCGGCGTGAAGGCCGTCATCGCCGAGAGCTACGAGCGAATCCACCGCTCGAACCTCGTCGGGATGGGGGTGCTCCCGCTGCAGTTCATGGAAGGCGAAGGCGCCGAGAGCCTCGGGCTGACGGGGCGCGAGACCTTCGACATCCGGGGGATCTCCGACGGACTCGCGCCCGGCGACACGCTGAGCGTCGCCGCCACCCGTGAGGACGGGAGCACCGTCGAATTCGAGGTCTCCGTGCGTCTCGACTCCGACGTCGACGTCGAGTACTACCAGAATGGGGGGATTCTGCACACCGTCCTCCGCAAGATGGGTCGCGGCGAGATGTAGCCGTCCACGACCCGTACCCGGCGACGATCGGCGTGGCGCGCGAGCGCGCGGATCCGAGCGCTCCCCGGGGTTGCTGCCTTGCGGGGCCGTCGAATACGTTCGGCGGTCCCGATCCCGCGCCGTACGACGGCGCTCCCGACTCCTGCCAAATTCCGGAAAATCCCGCATGTCAGACAAGACGCTCGTCGGTTACGAAGTGAAGGGCAAGCTCGCCTTTCTCACCCTCGATGATCCGCCCGCCAACACCTACACGCACGAGATGATGCGTCAGCTCGACGACGCGATCGTCACGGCGCGCTTCGACCGCAACGTCGAGGTGATCGTGCTCACCGGAAACGGCGAGAAGTTCTTCAGCGCGGGCGCGAATATCGGGATGCTCAACGATGCGGATCCCGGCTGGAAGTACTGCTTCTGCCTGCACGCCAACGAGACGCTCAACCGGCTGGAGCACACCCCGAAACTCGTGATCGCCGCACTCAACGGGCACACCGTCGGGGGCGGGCTCGAGATCGCGATGGCTGCCGACCTGCGCATCGCACGCAAGGACGCGGGCAGGATCGGTCTGCCCGAGGTGAATCTGGGCGTCCTCCCGGGTACGGGCGGCACGCAGCGGCTCGCGCGTCTCGTGGGCAAGGCGAAGGCGATCGAGCTGATGGTCACGGGCGATCTCGTCGACTTCGATGAAGCGAAGGATCTCGGGATCGTCAATCAGGTGATCGATTCGGACTCGCACGACGACTTCATGGAGAAGATCGTCGAGTACGCCGAGCGCTTCACCTCGCCCGGCGCGGCTTCGATGGCGGTGGGAATGATCAAGCGGTCGGTGCAGACGGGGATCGAGCTCCCCTTCGAGAGCGCGCTCGCGGTGGAGCGGGAACTCCAGGCGCAGCTCTTCGCCAGCGCCGACGCGAAGGAGGGGATCGCGGCGTACGTCGAGAAGCGGAAGGCCGAGTTCTCGGGGGAGTGACGATGGCGAACGACGGCACGAAGGCCGGATCCGCCATCGACGCGCCCCTCCGGACGCAGGCCTTCATCGGAGGGGCGTGGCACGACGCTGAAGGCGGAACCTTCGCCACGACGAATCCCGCCACGGGGAAGGAGATCGCGCAGGTCGCGCGGTGCGGCGCACCGGAGATCGATGCCGCGGTGACCGCGGCGCGTTCAGCCATGGACTCGCCCGCCTGGCGGCGCATCGACCCGCACGAGCGCGCGGCGGTGCTCCATCGCTTCGCCGATCTCATCGAGGCGAATGGCGACGAGCTGGCCCGCCTCGAGACGCAGGACAACGGCAAGACGTACTTCGAGTCGCGCCGGATCGACGTGCCCTCGACCGCGGGGACCTTCCGGTACTTCGCTGGGCTCGCCGACAAGATCTTCGGGCGCACGATCCCGGTCTCGGGGTCGTTTCTGAACTACACGCTGCGCGAGCCGATCGGGGTCGTGGGGTGCATCACCCCCTGGAACTTCCCGATGAATATCGCGAGCTGGAAGGTCGCGCCCGCGCTCGCCTGCGGGAACGCGGTCATCCTCAAGCCGGCTGAGCAGACTCCACTCACCGCGCTCCGTCTCGCCGAGCTCGCCGCGGAAGCGGGGCTCCCCGACGGGGTCTTCAATGTGGTGCCCGGCTTCGGGCCCGAGGCGGGTGAAGCGCTCGTCGACCACCCGGGGGTGGATGCGATCGCCTTCACCGGCTCGACCGAGGTGGGGCGGCTCATCGCCGAGCGCGCCGCTCGTACACTCAAGAAGGTCAGCCTCGAGCTCGGCGGGAAGTCGCCGAATATCATCTTCGCTGACGCCGATCTGAAGGCGGCGGTACGCGGCGCGACCACCGGGATCTTCTACGGGAAGGGCGAGGTGTGCGCCGCGGGCTCGCGCATCCTCGTCCAGCGCAGCGTCTACGACGAGGTGGTCGAAGCGCTGGCGGAGCGCGCCGCCGGGATGACCGTGGGCGACCCGATGGAGAAGGGCACCCGGCTCGGCGCGATCGTGAGTGGAGAGCAGCTCGAGCGCGTCCTGGGGTACGTCGAGGCCGGGAAGCGTGAGGGCGCGCGGCTTGTCGCGGGTGGGGAGCGCCGAGAGGTCGAGGGCGCGGGCAACTTCGTCGAGGCCACCGTCTTCGCCGACGTCACCTCGGGGATGACGATCGCCCGCGAGGAGATCTTCGGGCCCGTCGCCGCGGTGATCCCCTTCGACGACGTCGACGACGCGATCGCGATCGCCAACGACACGATCTACGGGCTCGCGAGCGGTGTGTGGACGCGCGACATCGGCACGGCGCACCGCGTGGCACGCGACCTCCAGGCGGGCACCGTCTGGGTCAACCACTACAACGGGTACGATCCCGGCAGCCCCTTCGGTGGCTACAAGGAGAGCGGGTACGGGCGCGACCTCGGTGTGGACGCCGCGATCGAGAAGTACACGCAGGTCAAGAGCGTCTGGGTGGCGGTCGATGGATGATGACGTCGTCCTGATCGACGGCGTGCGAACGCCGATCGGGCGCCACGGCGGCGCGCTCGCCTCGATCCGGATCGCGGGATAGCGATTGCGGGCGCCCTCGA
>JAVVEY010000067.1:0-15765 GCA_032250675.1 Longimicrobiales bacterium
CCGCCCCTCCCTCCCTCCCGATCGCCGGCGTCGACCGCGCCCACCTCGAACGGGCGCGCCGGCTGCGCCTGCGAGGTCGCGGGAGCACGCGCCCCAATCCGATGGTGGGGTGCGTGATCGTGGCGGAGAATCGCACGGTGGGGCGGGGGTGGCATACGAATGCGGGGGGCGCACACGCCGAGGTGGTGGCGCTCGGGGAAGCCGGGGAGGCCGCGCGCGGCGCGACGGCGTACATCTCGCTCGAGCCGTGCGCCCACTTCGGTCGCACTCCCCCATGCACCGCCGCGCTCCTCGACGCCGGGGTGACGCGCGTGGTCTACGGCGCCGCCGACCCGGGGGGCGAGTCCGCCGGGGGTGGGGCCGCCCTCGCCGCCGCGGGGATCGACGTCACCGGGCCGTGTCTCACCTCCCACGCCGCCCTCGTCGACAACCCCGCCTTCTTCCACCGCGCGCGCACCGGGCGGCTGCATGTGGCGGCCAAACTCGCCACCGGCCTCGACGGCCGCATCGCGGCGCGCGTGGGCGAGCGCACCCCGGTTACGGGGGAGGCGGCCGTGGCCGAGGTGCACCGGATGCGCGCCGAGTATGACGCGATCGCCGTGGGGGCGACCACCGCGCGGGTCGATGATCCGCTCCTGACGGTCCGGGGCGAGATCGTTCCCCCCACCCCCCCCGTCCGCATCGTCCTCGATGCCGACGCGGGGCTCTCGCTCGAGAGCTCGCTCGTGGCCACCCTCGATGAGGCGCCCGTCTGGCTCTTCTGCAGCGAGGACGCCGACGAGTCGCGCGTCGAGGTGATCGAGCGCGCGGGGGTCAGCGTTCACCCCGTCCCGGGGAGGGACACCTCCGACGGCGAGCGCCGCCTCGATCTCGCCGCGGTGCTCTCGGTGGCCTCCGATCTCGGGGTCACCTCGCTCCTCGTCGAGGGTGGGGGACGCCTCGTGGACGCCTTCGCGGGCGCGAAACTCCTCGACCGGCTCCACCTCTTCGTCGCGCCGCGCGTCTTCGGCCCGGCCGGGGTGCCCGCCTTCCCGGGCGACGGGATCGGCGAGGGGTGGCGACAACTCGAGGATCCCCGCCGCTTCGGCGACGATCTCCGCGTCACCTGGGACCGCATCGAGGGGCTCGACTGATGTTCACCGGGATCGTCAGCGCGGTCGGGGTGGTACGACGCCTGATCGAGGCTGAAGGGCTTCGGCGCCTGCGCATCGAGACCCCGCCCGGGTGGCTGGCGGGGGTCGGTGTCGGAGAGTCGATCGCCGTGGACGGCGCGTGCCTTACCCCCGTCCACGTCGACGACGACGGCTTCGAGGTGGAGGCGGTCGCCTCGACACTCGAGCGCACCGTGGCGGGGCGCTATCGCCCCGAGGCCCGCGTCAACCTCGAGAAGGCGCTGCGGATGGGCGATCGTCTCGACGGCCACTGGGTACAAGGACATGTGGATGGGATCGCGCGCTTCGAGGGACTCCGTCGTACGGGAGAGACCCGCTTTCTCGCCTTCACCCTCCCCCCGGAGGTATGGGCGCTCTCGATCGTGCACGGATCGATCACCCTCAATGGGGTGAGTTTGACGATTCACGCCCTCGGGCCGCAGGCGCGGTGCGAGGTCGCGATCATTCCGCACACCTGGACACACACGAATCTGTCGGACCTCGAGCCGGACGACCCGGTCAATGTCGAGGGCGACATGATGGGTAAATACGCGTCCCGCATCCTCGACCCACGGTCGGGGGGCGGCGCCATGGAGCCGTGATGAAATTCGACACGATCGAAGAAGCAATCGAGGAGATCCGCGCGGGGAGGATCGTCATCGTCGCCGACGATGAGGATCGCGAGAATGAGGGCGACCTCGTCTGCGCGGCGAGCGCCGCCACCCCCGGGACGATCAACTTCATGGCGCAGCACGGCCGGGGGCTGATCTGCGTCACCCTCATGCCCGAGCACGCCGGTCGACTCGATCTCCACCCGATGACCGACGTCAACACCGATCCGAAGGGGACCGCCTTCACCGTGTCGGTCGACGCCGATCCACGCTTCGGTGTGACCACCGGGATCTCGGCCTTCGACCGCGCGCGCACGATCGAGGTCATCATGGATCCCGATTCCTCCCCGACCGACCTGCGGCGTCCCGGGCACGTCTTCCCGCTGCGCGCCAAGCCGGGGGGTGTGCTCCGTCGCGTCGGACAGACCGAGGCGGCGTGTGACCTCGCGCGTCTGGCGGGCTTCGAGCCCGCCGGGGTGATCTGCGAAATCATGCAGGACGACGGAACGATGGCGCGCCGCCCCGAGCTCGAGGTGTTCGCCCGTCGTCACGGCCTCAAGTTCGTGACGGTCGCGCAGCTCGTGGCGTACCGACTCAAGAATGAACGCCTCGTCCGCGAGATCGCGCGCGCGCGCCTTCCCACCGCCCACGGCGAGTTCGACGTCATCGCCTTCGAGAGCCTCCTCGACGGGCGCGAACACCTCGCCGTGACGCGGGGCGATATCACCGAGCGCGACGATGTCCTCGTGCGGATGCACTCGGAATGCCTGACCGGCGATGTCTTCGGGAGCCGACGGTGCGACTGCGGCGAGCAGCTCGATGCCGCGCTGCGTCAGATCGCCGAGGAGGGCAGCGGCGTCGTCGTCTACCTGAGGCAGGAGGGACGCGGAATCGGGCTCGGAAACAAGATTCGGGCGTACGCCCTCCAGGACGAGGGACAGGACACGGTGGAGGCCAATGAGAGCCTCGGGTTCAAGCCCGACCTGCGCGACTACGGGATCGGCGCCCAGATCCTCCTCGCACTCGGTCTCTCCTCGATCCGCCTCCTGACCAACAACCCCCGCAAGATCGTGGGGCTCGACGGCTACGATCTCGAGGTCGTGGGGCGTGAACCCCTCTGTGTCGTGCCCAATGTCAGCAATGAGGGCTACCTCGAGACGAAGCGACTCAAGATGGGACACATCCTGTGAGCGGTGAGGGCTCCTGGGCGTCCTCCCTCGAGGGTACCCTCGACGGCACGGGGCTCCGGATCGTGATCCTCTGCACGCGCTTCCATGCGGAGATCACCGACACCCTCCTGCGGGCCACCCGCGACACCCTCGTCGCGCACGGGGTGCGGGAAGACGCGCTCGAGGTGATTCGCGTGCCGGGGGCGTGGGAGCTTCCGTGGATCGCGGGACGGGTCGGAGAGCGCGAGGGCATCGACGCGATCATCGCGCTGGGGTGCGTGGTGCGCGGAGAGACGCCGCACTTCGATTTCGTCGCGGGAGAGGCGGCGCGGGGTCTGATGGAGGTCTCGCTCGGTGTCGATCTCCCGGTCATCCTCGGCCTCCTCACCACGGAGACGATCGAGCAGGCGCGTGAGCGCGCGGATCCGGCACGCGGGAACAAGGGGGGCGAGGTGGCGCTCGCCGCGATCGAGATGGCACGACTCGCGCGCGACGTCCCGGGGACGGAGCCCTCGTGAGCCGGAGCTTCGCCGATCGCCGGGAGCGGATCGACCGCGTGCGCGCGCGTGCCTGGGGGTTGCAGGTTCTCTACCGCTGGGAGGCGGGCCGCGAAGATCTCACCCTCCGGGACGCCCTCGTCGAGACGATCGGCACGCGCCGGGTTTCGCCTCGCCGGCTCCCCTATCTGCGCGCGGTGCTCCGCGAGTGCGAGGCGCACCGCGAGGAGATCGATGCGCGGCTCTCCGGTGCGCTCTCCAACTGGCGCCTCGACCGGGTCGCCGCGATCGATCGCGCGCTCCTCCGCCTCGCCGCCGCCGAGATGCTCTACCTCGAGGAGATCCCTCCGAAGGTGTCGATCCAGGAGGCGGTGCGCCTCGCCGAGCAGTACGGCGGGCCCGACTCACCGCGTTTCGTGAACGGCGTCCTCGACGCCCTCTACCGTGAGCTCCGGACGGAGGTCGACGTGGGGTGATGCGGATCCTCGTGGTGAACTGGCAGGACCGCGAGAACCCGCAGGCGGGGGGCGCCGAAACGCACCTCCACGAGACCTTCGGTCGCCTCGCGGCTCGGGGCCACGAGGTCGTCGTGCTCTGCTCGGGGTTCGACGACGCGCCGCGCGTCACCGAGCTCGACGGGATCGAGGTGCACCGCACCGGTGGACGCTACACCTTCGCGCTGCACGCGCGCCGGGCCTTCGAGCGTGACCTGCGGGCGCGCGACTTCGACGTGATCGTCGAGGACCTGAACAAGGTTCCCCTCTTCACCCCCCGCTGGCGGGCCGCTCCGGTGGTGCCTCTCGTGCATCACCTCTTCGGCTGGACCGCCTTCCGCGAAGCGAGTGTGCCGGTCGCCGCGGCCACCGTGCTCCTCGAGCGCCCGATTCCCCGGGTCTTTCGCGGACTCCCCACCGTGGCGGTGTCCGAGAGCACGCGGGACGACCTCGTCCGTCGGGGGCTCCGTCGCGACGATATCGAGGTGATCCCCAACGGGATCGACCTCGAGCGCTACACCCCGGGAGGGGAGAAGAGCGCGACGCCCACCCTCCTCTATATCGGGCGCCTCAAGCGGTACAAGGGGATCGACCTCGTGCTGCGCGCGGTCCGTCGACTCGTTGATGACGGCGTCGATCTGCGCTTGCGGATCGCGGGACGGGGCGACGACCTCGGGCGCCTGCGTGCGCTCACCCGCCGCCTCGATCTGGGGAACCATGTCGAGTTCCCGGGCTTTGTTACAGAAGAGACCAAGCTCGAGCTCCTGCGCACCAGCTGGGTCCACGTCCTCACTTCGCCCAAGGAGGGGTGGGGGATCTCGAATATCGAGGCCGCGGCGTGTGGCACCCCCTCCGTCGTGAGTGACGCGCCGGGGCTGCGCGAGTCGGTGCGCGACGGGGTGACGGGGTTTCTCGTGCCGCATGGCGATATCGGAGCGCTCGCCCGGCGCCTCGCCACACTGATCGAGGACGCCCCGCTGCGTCTCGCCCTCGGTGAAGCCTCGATCGCCTGGGCCTCCCGCTTTTCGTGGGAGGTTTCCACGGAGCGATGGGAGACCCTTCTGGCCCGTCCCACCGGGGTCGGATAACTTCAGGAAGCACGCACTTCATTCCACGGAAAAGGAGTCGATGTGAGGATCCAGATCGTTGCCCGCCACTGCGAGATCGACCATCAGGTCCGCGAACGCGCCGAAGAGCTCATCGAACGCGCGAGGCGATTCGATCCCGGCGTCTCCTCGGCCGAGGTCATCTTCACCGAAGAGGGTCGGCAGCATCGCGTCGAGGCGATCCTTCACATCGACGGGAAGGATCATGTGGTGGCCTCCGCGGATGCGGACGACTTCACCACGGCGCTCGACCAGATGTACGACCGCCTGGCCAAGATCCTCCGGCGCAAGCACGGCGCCGAGAAGCACCACCAGTCCGCTCCGCGCAGCGGGAGAATGATCGAGGCGACGTGAACTTCATCGGGCCCGAGAGCCTCGGGACGCTTTCGGTCCAGGAGCTTCTCGAACAGAAGCGGACGACGCTCGATCTCGAGCTCCTGACGCCGGGGATCGACCTCGACCGCCGGATCGAGGATTCGGACATCTCCTCACCC
The DNA here is from genome assembly GCA_032250675.1 of Longimicrobiales bacterium. Lineage (GTDB taxonomy): Bacteria > Gemmatimonadota > Gemmatimonadetes > Longimicrobiales > Gaopeijiaceae > Gaopeijia. The sequence goes on from JAVVEY010000067.1 coordinate 5,523, forward strand.
GGACTCGCGCTTGCCGGGTACACGCAGCGTGTGCCCGAGGGGCGGATGCAGGTCTTCGGCGAGACCGAGATCACCTACCTCCGGAGCCTCTCCGAGTCGGAGCGGCACGAGCGGCTCCGGGGGCTCTTCGCCTTCGAGATCCCCGCGATCTTCGTGACGAAGGGGCAGGATGTCCCGCCGGTAATGATCGAGCTGGCGACCGAGGCGGGGATCCCCATCTTCTGCTCGAGCCGGAGCACGAAGGCGTTCTACGAGCGGATCAAGCCCTTCCTCGCCACCGTCATCGCACCCCAGACGACACTGCACGGATCGCTCGCCGACGTCTACGGGGTGGGTCTCCTCTTCGTCGGACCCTCGGGGGTGGGAAAGAGCGAGTGCGTGCTCGATCTCGTCGAACGGGGGCACCGTCTCGTCGCCGACGACGTCGTCTTCGCGCGACGCTTCGGGCACGATGTGATCCTCGCACGGGGGCACGAGCGCCAGCATCACCACATGGAGATCCGGGGGGTCGGGATCATCGATATCCCCCGGCTCTTCGGGATCCGAGCGATTCGTCAGCAGAAGCGGATCGAGGTGGTGGTGCGCCTCGAGCACTGGGGTGAGGACCGCGTCTATTCGCGCACCGGTCTCGAAGAGGACACGGAGAGTATTCTCGGGGTCGATCTTCCGGCAATGACGATCCCTCTCAACCCTGGAAAGAACATCACTGTAATCTCGGAAGTGCTTGCGATGAACCATCTTCTGAAATATACCGGCATACGGTCCGCAGCGGCCTTCGACGAGTCGATCAAGGAGTCGATGCGCCCCGTGCGCGAGTACCTCGAGGGTGACTTCGAGTGAACGAACCGATGCCCGAAAAGGAGAGAGTCCGCGGGATCGTCGTCGCGCACGGCGCGATGGCGGACGGCCTCGTCGAGGCCGCCGGCAGGATCTCGGGGGTCGAGGAGGGTGCGCTCGTCGCGATCTCGAACGACGGGCTCGGCCCCGCGGAGCTCCGGAAGGCGATCCTCGCCGGCGCCGCCGGCGGTCCCGCACTCGTCTTCACCGACCTCGCCGCCGGGTCGTGCACCCTCGCGGCACGCGTCTGCTGCACCGAAGGCCCCACCTTCGCGGTGGTCACCGGTGTCAACCTCGCCATGCTTCTCGACTTCCTCTTCCACCGCGAACTTGCGCTCCCCGACCTCGTCCAGCACGTCGTGGACCGGGGAAGGGAGGGGGTGCGCGCGCTCGCTCCGCCGCTGGAAGGGTGATGAAGACGCACGGTGGTCCCCCCTTCGCCCTTCGGGTCAGGGCGGCACGGGGCCATCTTCGTCGTTGGGACTCCTCGACGTAGCGACGGCCATGCCTTCGGAGCCCCGCCTTGAAGCGGACCCCGTGACGCTCCTGACGGGGACCGCCGTACGTCTTCAACACCCTTCCAGATGTCGATCCAGCTCCTTCGCGTTGACGAACGCCTGATTCACGGGCAGGTGGTGATCGGGTGGGGGCGTCGGCTCCACCCCGCCCGCTACATCGTCGTGGACGATCTGCTCGCGGCGAGTGGGTGGGAACAGGAGCTCTACCTCCTCGCGGTCGAGGGCGAGACGGAGGTGCGGTTCCTCGATGTCGGGAGCGCCGGCGCGGAGCTCGCCCGGCTCCGCGAGGATCCGATCCGGACGATCGTGCTCACCCGGGACCTCCAGACGATGAGCCGACTCGCCGAAGGCGGGCGACTCGCCGGGATGCGCGTCAACCTGGGCGGACTCCATCCCTCGCCCGGGAGACGCGCGCTGCGCGGATGGCTCAACCTCGGGCCGGAGGACGAGATCCACCTCCAGCGCCTCGTCGACGGCGAGGTCGAGATCGAAGCGCGTGACCTCCCCGATCACCCCGCTGTAACGCCCGACGAGTTCCTCCCATGAGGTGTGCGGGGTGAATGCCATGACCGAGCTTCTCCTCCTCGCCGCACTCGGCGGATTGATCGCCGTCGACGGCGTCGCGGCGGTCCAGTCGATGGTGTCGCGCCCCCTGGTGGTCGGATGGCTCACGGGGATGATCGTCGGAGAGCCCCTCCTCGGGGCGGAGCTCGGCGTGCTCCTCGAGCTGTACCTCCTCGTCCTGGTTCCGAGCGGGGGAGGACGGTATCCGGAAGGGGGGACGGGGACGATCGTGGCCGTCGTGGCGGGTGCCTCGGTCGCCGGGACCCCCGCCGCGATCGCCTTCGGCGTGGCGGGCGGACTCGTGTGGGGGTGGGTCGGGGGAGAGAGCCAGCTCCCGTTGCGACGATGGAATGAACGCCGGATGGGGAGCGCCGGATTGGAGATGGGCGTGAGATCGGTCAACCGCGCACAGCGCGCCGGACTCGCGGCAGACTTCGGACGGGGTGTCGCGCTCACCCTGGTCGGGTCGGTTCTCGCGCGCGCCGTCGCACCGACGCTGGCGGGGTCGTGGCCGATCTCCGCAACGCCGACCGCCACACTCGTGATCCTCGGAGCGCTCGCCTCGCTCGGCGTGCTCCTCCGCGCGGTCGCGCACTCCAGAGGGCGTGTGGTCGTCTTCGGCGTGGGTCTCATCGCGGGCGCCTTCCTCGTGGGAGGGCTCGGATGAATGACGCCGCCGGATCGGGAGCCTCTCCCCCCGCATCCCTCCCCCTGAAGGTCCGCCTCTCGGTCATCGCGCGTTCACTCCTGGTGCAGGCGGCGTGGAACTACCGCACCATGCTCGGGACCGGGATGGCCTTCGCGCTCACCCCCGTCCTGCGGCACCTGTACGACGACACGGGGGCGCTCGACCGCGCCGTGGCGCGGCACGCGTCGCACTTCAACGCGCACCCCTACCTCACTCCCATCGCGCTCGGTGTCTTCGCCCGGCTCGAGGCGGAAGGCGAGTCGCCCGAGACGATCGAGCGATTCCGGGTGGCGCTCCGGGGCCCACTCGGTGCGCTCGGCGATCGTCTCGTCTGGGCCGGGTGGCTCCCCCTCTGCTCGCTCGCCGCGATCGTCGTCTCGGGTTTCACCTCCCCCGCTGTCGGGGTACTCTTCTTCCTCGTCCTCTACAATGCGGGACATCTCGCGCTGCGTGTCGGGGGATTCAGCCTCGGATGGGCCCGGGGTGCGACGGTCGGCGGATCCCTTCACGCGCTCGACCTCCCGAAGCAGGCTCGCCGGATCGAGACGGGCGTCGCTCTCCTCGTCGGCGTGACGATGGGCACGATGATCCCGGGACTCGAGGGCACGGAGAGTTTCACGATGCTGGGGAGCGCGGCGGGTGCCGGTGCGGTTCTCGGAGGGTACGCGCTCGGTCCCCGCGCGTGGCGCTCGACCGCGTGGGCCGTCACACTGATCGTCGGTGCGCTCGCGCTCACCGGCGGCCTCTTCTTCCATTGAACCCCCTGCCATGCCCCAGATGACCGTGAAGATCGTGAACTCGGCCGGGATGCACGCACGGCCCGCCTCGGAGTTCGTCAGACTCGCGGGGCGCTTCCGGTCCGAGGTGTGGGTCGAGAAGGACGGATTGCGTGTGAACGGCAAGAGCATCATGGGCGTGCTCATGCTCGCCGCGGAGTGTGGCAGTTGCCTCTGCATCGAGGTAGAGGGAGAGGACGCGACCGACGCGCTCGGCGCGCTCACCGACCTCGTCTCACGCGGCTTCGAGGAGGATTGAGATGTCGATCGTTCTCGACGGTGTGCCGGCCGCGCGGGGGATCGTGTCGGGACGGGTACACCCCGTGGTCTGGACGATCCCGACCGCGCCGCACGAGGTCGTCGAGCCTCCGGGGATCGAGGCGGAGCTCGAGCGCTTCACACGCGCGCGTTCCGACGCGCGGGATCGCCTCCGCGAGCTCCAGGCGAAGACCGCCGAGCGGCTCGGCGAGGTCGAGGCGCGCATCTTCGACCCGCAGATCCTCATGCTCGACGACATCGATGTCGTCGAGGGCACCGAGCGCTACATCCGGCAGAACCGCCTGACCGCCGCGCGCGCCTTCGAGTTCCGCATCCTCGAGCTCGCGGCCCGCTGGAGCCGGACCGCCAACGCGATGGTCCTCGATCGCCTCAACGACCTCGAGGATCTGCAGACCCGCGTCCTCTCTCTCCTCCTCGACTTTCCCGATCCGTGGGATTTCAGCGGCCTCGAAGAGGATGTCGTGCTCGTCGCGGCCAACCTCACCCCCTCGATCGTCGTGCAGATCGAATCGCCCCGCGTGGTGGGGATCGCCTCGGATCACGGGACACGCGGATCGCATTGGGTGATCCTCGCACGCTCCCAGATGATCCCCACCGTGGTGGGGCTGGGGAATGTCACGCAGCACGCCCGGGAGGGCGACGGCATCATCCTCGACGGGCGGATCGGTCGCGTCGTCCTCAACCCCGACGCATCGGACCGGCGCGTCTTCGAGGATCGCCGCATCCGGCTCGCGGAGTGGGACGCCGAGATCGAGGCGGTCGCCGGGCTCGAGGCGGTCACGCTGGACGGGCACCCGATGTCGATTCGCGCCAACCTCGACCTCCCCGTCGAAGTCGGCCATGCGCGTTCGGCGGGGGCCGACGGGATCGGCCTCTTCCGTACCGAGTTCCTCGTCATCGGGCGCAACTCGATGCCCGACGAGGACGAGCAGTTCGAAGCGTATCGGGGCGTGGCGGAAGCCTTCCGGAACCAGACCGTATACGTGCGCCTCTTCGATCTCGGGGGCGACAAGCTCCCGATCTTCCTGAAGATGCCCGCGGAGGAGAACCCCTTCCTGGGGTGGCGTGCGGTGCGCGTGCTCCTCGATCGTCCGGATCTCTTCCGGAGTCAGCTCCGCGCCCTCCTGCGTGCCACCGTGCACGGCGACGTACGGATCATGATCCCCCTCGTCAACGATGTGGAGGAGATCCTTCGTGTGCGCGAACTCCTCGAGGCGGAGGAGGATTGCCTCCGCGCCGAGGGGATCCCCTTCAGTCGCGGATACAAGCTCGGGGTCATGATCGAGACCCCGGCTGCCGCACTCGACGCCGCCGAGCTCGCGCGTCACGCCGACTTCTTCTCGATCGGCACCAACGATCTGGTGCAGTACACCCTCGCGGTGGATCGCACGAATTCGCGTCTCGCCTCGCGCTACAGCCCCTTCCATCCGAGTGTGTTGCGTCAGATCCACTCGGTCGCGCGGGTGGCCCGGTCCGCCGGGATCGAGGTGAGTGTGTGCGGCGAGATGGCGGCCACGGTGCCGGGCGCCTTCCTCCTGATGGGACTCGACATCGAGACGCTCTCGGTGGCGTGGCACGCGATTCCCGAGCTCAAGTCCGCGATCCGGGCGCTGCGCGTGGACCGGGCTCGCGAAGCCGCTCAGGCCGCGCTCGTGGCGCCGAGCGCGCGCGCCGTCATGGAGTGCCTCGCCGAAGGGATCGGCGACGCGGTCGACCTCGCGCCCTTCCGCGGTCGCTGGGACCTCGCCCTCCCTTCCGGCTGAGATCGCCGATCCTCTCCGCCGAGATCCCTTCCGAACGGTCCACTTCGGCAGTTGTCGACCCCCGGCGCCTCCTCTAGCTTCCGGGTTCACATTTCGGGACGGAGATGCCCTCTCCTCCGTCTCCTCGCCCTCCTTCCGGCCCCCCCATGGCGCGTCATCTCTTTACCTCCGAGTCCGTTTCCGAAGGCCACCCCGACAAGGTCGCCGACCAGATCTCCGATGCCGTGCTCGATCACATGCTCGCCGCCGACCCGACCTCGCGGGTCGCATGCGAGACGCTGGTGACGACCGGGCTCGTGCTCGTTGCGGGGGAGATCACCACCCAGACCTACGTCGAGATCCCCGATATCGCCCGCGAGACGCTGCGCCGCATCGGATATACCGATGCCTCCCTCGGGATCGATGCCGCGACGTGTGCCGTGATCTCGATGATCGACAAGCAGTCGCCCGATATCGCGATGGGCGTCGATACGGGGGGGGCGGGGGACCAGGGGATGATGTTCGGCTACGCGACCGACGAGACGCCGGAACTCATGCCTGCGGCCACGCTCTTCTCGCACAGGATCCTGCAGAAACTCGCCGAGCTACGGCACGCGGGCGCCCTCGCCTGGGTCCGTCCCGACTCGAAGGCGCAGGTCACGCTTGAATACGAGGGGGACCGTCCCGTGCGCGTCGACACCGTGGTGGTCAGCACTCAGCATGCGGCGGAGATCTCCCAGAAGGAGATCCGGGACGCGATCATCGCCGAGGTCATCGTGCCGGTCCTCCCTCCCGAGCTCTTCGATCGCGACGACTGCACCTTCCACATCAACCCCACGGGGAGCTTCGTGCTCGGCGGCCCGCATGGGGACGCCGGACTGACCGGACGCAAGATCATCGTGGACACCTACGGCGGGATGGGCCGTCACGGCGGCGGTGCCTTCTCCGGCAAGGATGCCACCAAGGTCGACCGCTCCGCCGCCTACGCCGCGCGCTGGGCGGCACGTACGGTGGTTGAGGCGGGTCTGGCGCGGCGCTGCGAGATCCAGCTGGCGTACGCGATCGGCGTGGCCGAGCCGGTGTCGATCCGCGTGGAGACCTTCGGCACGAGCGAGGTCTCCGAGGAGGCGCTGACCCGGGCGCTCCGGGAGACCTTCGACTTCGCGCCGGCGGCCATCATCGAGTCGCTCTCGCTGCGCGACCCGATCTTCGGGCCGACTGCGGCGTATGGACACTTCGGACGCGTTTCGGAGGAGGTCGAGCGGTTCGGGCGTACCGTGACCACCTTCCCGTGGGAACGTTCCGACCGCGTCGACGCCTTGAAGGCAGCGATCTGACGTCGAGGCAGACGCCGCGCGCGAATCCCCGTACCCCAGGAGGTCGAGTGCTGGTTGAAGTCAGGGTACAGAGTCTCGGCCTGGACCGATCCACGAATTCTCCCGTCGTGGTGCTCCGCGAGGCGGAGGGAGAACGGCTCCTCCCGATCTGGATCGGTGCCACCGAAGCGCGGGCGATCGCGATGCAGATGGCGGGGATGAGCGTCGGGCGGCCGCTCACCCACGACCTCCTCGTCGCAGTCGTCCGGGCGGGCGGCGGGACCCTCGTGCGGATCGAGATCCCTCGCGTCAAGCAGAACACCTACTACGCCGCGCTCGTCCTCCGCACGCCGCAGGGCGAGGTGCATGTCGACGCGCGTCCCTCGGACTCGATCGCCGTCGCGCTTCGCGCCAACGCCCGCATCCTCGCCGATGACGCGCTCCTCGATCGGGTCCACCTCGAGATCGACGGCGGCGCCGGTGAGGCGGGGTCCTCGATGCCCGGATCGTCCCATCCCCCGGGACCCTCGCCCGGCGATGTCGAGGAGGAGGTGAGTGAGGGGATGAGCCCCTCCGATCTCGAGTCGTACCTGCGCGGGCTCGACCCGGAAGACTTCGGGAGGTTCACTCCGTGAGGCGAGGTCCGTCCGCGAGACGAGGTCCGTGGGACGAGAGCCCGTGAGGCGGGATCGATGACACACCGATGGCGGCTTCCGCGCCCTGCCGCGGGCGGCCTCTCCCTCCTCCTCCTCCTTCTCCTCTCTTTCATCTTCGTCACCTCTCTGGCGGCGCAGGTGGAGGGGATCCCCTCCGAACTCCGGGGGATCGTGCTCCGGGCCGGCGAACCCTTCGGGGGAGTCGAGGTCGTGCTGCACCGCGTCGACGCGCTCGAGGCGGGCGCAATCGACACCCTCGCGACCGCGGGCGACGGCACCTTCCGCTTCGTCCTTCCGACTGCGTCCGATTCCGCTGCGCGCGGCGAGATCCATTTCGCCTCGGTCGATCACGAGGGTGTCCTCTACTTCGGCGTCCCCATCTCGTCGATCTCCGAACTCGATTCGCTCTACCGCATCGAGGTCTTCGACACGCTGACGGTGCCTCCCGGGGGCGCACACCTTCCGGTCGTCTCCCGTTACCTCCTCGTGGAGCCTGCCGGTGAGGTGTTCGGCGTCACCGATCTGATCGAGATCGAGGTGCCGGCGGGGCGGACCCTCGTGCCGGCCGATTCGGGATCGACGTGGCGATATCGCCTTCCGACGGGCGCGCGCGATCCCCAGGTGAGCGGTGGGGATATCTCGCCCGCCGCGACGACCTTCCCGGGGGATTCGGTGGCGGTGGCGATGCCGCTCATGCCCGGCGCGCGCCGGGTGGTGCTCCGCTACACGATCGATTCGCTCGCGCTCACCATCCCCCTCCCGGGCGAAACCGGCGAGATCGAGGTGCTCGTGCGTGAGCCCGCCCCCCCCCTCGATCTCGAGGGGCTCGTCGCCGTCGAGCCCGTCGAGCTCGAGCCCGGCGTGGCGTACCGGCGCTTTGCCGCGGCCGATCTCACCGATTCGACCGTCTCCCTCCGGCCGGGCGAGTCCACCGAGCGGGAGCTTCCGATCCGGACGGTGGTGATCATGCTCGCGCTCGCCCTCACCGCCGCGGGGATCTGGGCGGTGCGAAGCGGCGCGCCCGCCGCGCCCGGCGCGTCCGCCGCGTCCGGAGGGACCCTCCCCGAAGAGGCCCGTCCACCCGGAGAGACCCGTGAGGGCCTCCTCCTCCGCGTCGCTCGCCTCGACGAGGAGATCGACCGGAGCCGGGACCCGGAGACGATCGAGCGACTGCGCCGCGAGCGTGAAGCCGCGATCACCCGGCTCACGGAATCGTGACCCCGGACGGTCGATGAGTGCGTCGACGGGCCCGGTGCGGACGCGGGCGATCCTCCTCCGCACGCACGACTACTCCGAGACGAGTCGCATCCACCGCTACTTCACCGAGGCGTACGGACTCGTCTCGGTGATGGCGCGCGGCATCCGCGCGCGGAGCGCGAAGGGAGGCGCGAGCGCCGGGCTCTTCGACGAGGTCGATCTCCAGATGCACCTCCGCGCGGGACGCGATCTCCAGACGCTGCGCGATGTGACGCTCGTGCAGGGCCGCCCGGGCCTCGCACGCACCCCCGTCGCGCTCTCGGCCGCGGGGGTCCTCGGCGAGATCGTGCTGCGTCATCACGGCGAGGAGGAGTCCTCCGAGCTCTTCGCCCGGCTCCGCCACGCCCTCGATCGCCTCGCCGAGACCCGGGCCGAAGGGGTGTCGGGTGTTCTCCTCGCCGAAGGGTGGGGGCTCGTCTCGACCCTCGGGTTCCGCCCCCACCTCACCCACTGCGTGCTCTGCGGCACGCGAATCGGAGCGGAGGAGATGGCGCGCCTCGATCACCACGCGGGAGGGGTGCGGTGCCTCGCTGCCGGGTGCGGCGAGGGCTTCTCCGGACCGCGGGTGGGTCCCGGCGCCCGGGCACAGGTGGAGGCGTTCGTCGAGGGGGTCGTGCCTGACCCGCTCGAGCACGCGCGGGCCCACCTGCGCCTCTTCAGCGAGTTCGTGACGATCCACGTCGTCCCGGGTCGCCCGCTCGAGGCGTTCAAGGTTCTTGCCGCCCTCCTCCCCCCGGACGAGGCGCGCGCATGACCCGCAGGCTCATCCTCGGGACCGCCGGGCATATCGATCACGGCAAGACGGCGCTCGTGCGCGCGCTCACCGGGGTCGACACCGACCGGCTCGCCGAGGAGAAGGCGCGCGGGATCACGATCGATCTCGGCTTCGCGGAGCTCGCCGACGACGGGATGAGCTTCGGCGTGGTCGACGTGCCCGGGCACGAGGGGTTCGTGCGCAACATGCTGGCGGGGATCACCGGGATCGATCTCGCCCTCCTGGTGGTGGCGGCCGAGGAGGGGGTGATGCCCCAGACGCGTGAGCATGTGGCGATCCTCGATCTCCTCGGCGTTCGTCGCGTGATCGTCGCGCTCACCAAGGTCGATCTCGTCGAGCCCGAGTGGGTCGATCTGGTCGAGGAGGAGGTGCGCGAGCTCCTCGAGCCGACCGGCTTTGCCGCCGCTCCGATGGTGCGGACCTCGGTCGAGTCGGGGGAGGGGATCGAGGCGCTCCGGCGAGGTCTGCGGGAGGCCGCGGAGGTCGCGGAGGCGCCCGACGAGGACGACGTGACCCTCCTCCCGGTGGATCGCGTCTTCACGGTGCGGGGGACCGGCACGGTGGTGACGGGCACCCTCGTGTCGGGGCGGATACGGGTGGGCGAGGGCGTGCGAGTGATCCCGGGCGGCCTCGAGGCGCGCGTGCGCGGTCTCCAGCTTCACGGCGGGGATGTCGAGGTGGCCGGGGCGGGCGCGCGTGTGGCGGTGGCGCTGGCGGGCGAGGGGGTCGCACCCGAGGCGGTGGAGCGGGGCAGGGCGCTCGTCACCGAGCCGCTGTGGGAGGCGAGTTCGATGCTCACGGTGCGGGTGCGCGTGCTGCCCGATACGGGGTGGTC
>JAVVEY010000068.1:0-15483 GCA_032250675.1 Longimicrobiales bacterium
CCTCCGGCGCGTCACCGCCTTCCCCCGGGTGACGCTGCGGGCCGACGATCCCGACGCCGATGCGAGTCTGGGGGCGGAGCCGCCTCCCGTCATCGACCGCGACATGAAGCAGCTCGAAGCGGTCCTGCGTGAAGGGAGCGCGCGCGAGGAACGGACCCTGATTCTCTGCGACAATGATGGGCAGGCGGAGCGGCTCGAGGAGATCCTCGGGGGGCGCTCCGGCACACTCCCCACCGGCACCACGATCGGGATCGGGTCGATGGCGGGTGGGTTCGTGCTCTCGCGCGCGACGCCCGTCCTCCGCGTCCTCACCGACCACGAGATCTTCCAGCGCTCCCGACGCGTGCGGCGAACCCGGCGATTCCGGGGCGCGGTCTCCCTCGAATCGCTCTCCCACCTCACGCCCGGTGATCATGTGGTGCACATCGACCACGGGATCGGGATCTTTCGCGGACTGGAGACGCTCGAGATCGCCGGACGCTCGATCGAAAGCCTCACGATCGAGTACGCCGGAGGCGAGATCCTCCGGGTCCCGGTGCACCGCCTCGACCTGATCGAACGATGGGTCGGCGAAGACGAGACCGCCCGACCGAAGGAGATCCACAAGATCGGGGGGCGGAGCTGGTCGCGCGCCCGGAAGAAGACCGAGGAGGCGATCCGCCGCATGACGGCGGAGCTGCTCGAACTCTACGCGCGGCGCGAGGCGGGCACGGGGCATCGCTTCACCGAGGACACGCACTGGCAGAAGGAGATGGAGTCCTCCTTCCTCTATGAGGACACGCCGGACCAGCGGACGGCCACGCAGGATGTGAAGCGAGACATGGAGTCGGAGCGCCCCATGGATCGCCTCATCTGCGGGGACGTCGGGTACGGGAAGACCGAGATCGCGATCCGCGCCGCCTTCAAGGCGGTGCAGGACGGCAAGCAGGTGGCCGTGCTCGCCCCGACCACGATCCTGGCGGAGCAGCATCGTCACACCTTCGAGGAGCGCCTGGCGGACTACCCGGTGCGGGTCGGGTCGCTGAGTCGTTTCCGTTCCGCGAGTGAGACGCGCGACCTCCTGAGCGCTCTCGAAGGGGGGGATCTCGACATCGTGATCGGTACGCATCGGCTTCTCTCCAGCGATGTCATCTTCCACGATCTGGGGCTCCTCGTCATCGACGAGGAGCAGCGCTTCGGGGTGAAGCACAAGGAACGCCTCAAGGAGTTCAAGGCCTCCGTCGACGTGCTCACCCTCTCGGCCACCCCGATCCCCCGGACGCTGCATCTCTCGCTCTCGCAGATCCGGGATCTCACCCTCATCAAGACCCCACCGCGGGACCGCATGCCGATCATCACGCACGTCCTCCCCTGGAGCGACGGACTGCTGAGCGAGGCGATTCACCGCGAGCTCGACCGCGGAGGGCAGTGCTTCTTCCTGCACAACCGGATCGAAACGATCCACACCGTGGCCGAGCGCATCCGGACCCTCACGCCCGAGGCCACCGTCGCGGTGGCACACGGTCAGATGACGCCGCGCGATCTCGACGAGGTGATGACGCGCTTCGTCGATGCCGAAGTCGACGTCCTCGTCTGCACCGCGATCATCGAGAACGGGCTCGACGTGCCGAATGCGAACACCCTCATCGTCGATGGAGCGGATCGCTTCGGGCTCTCCCAGCTCTACCAGATCCGGGGACGGGTGGGGCGCTCCGATCGCCGCGCCTGGTGCTACCTCATCACCCCGGACCGGGTCACCGAGGAAGCGCGCCGCCGGCTCCGGGTGCTCGAACACCATACCGAACTGGGAAGCGGCTACCAGGTGGCGCTCCGCGACCTCGAGATGCGGGGCGCGGGGAATCTCCTCGGTGCGGATCAGTCGGGCTTCGCGCACGCGGTCGGGATCGACACCTACCTCCGGCTCCTCGAGCGTACGGTGCGAGAGATCCGCCACGCGGAAGAGCTCGGCGAGACCGAGCACCCCGAGCCCGAAATCTCGCTGGCGGGTTCCGCTTTCCTCCCGGAAGAGTACGTTTCGGACTCGGCACAGAAACTCCATATCTACCGGAGGCTCTCCCGGATCCGGCATCATCAGGAGGTCCGGGAGATCCGTGAGGAGCTTCGTGACCGCTTCGGACCCCTCCCCGAAGAGGTGGAACGGCTGGTGGATGCCACCACACTCCGCCTCGTGGGTCAGCGACTCGGGATCGAGCGCATCCTCGTGCGTGGACGCACCGCGAGGATCAACTTCCGCGACGGCGTCCACCCGCGGCTGCAGGCGCTCCAGGGACCGCTGGCCGACCATCAGGTGGATGTGGAGGTGCGCCGGATCGACCCGCTCTCGCTCGCTCTCTCCGCGGTCGGGGCGCACCGGCTCACCACAACACTCATCGACGTGCTCTCCCTCCTTGTGGAGGAGGGCGAGGCGCGTGCGGCATGACGCGTGAACTCATCGGTGGACTCCGGTCCACCAGGGAGAAGGCAGGACTCGTGAATCTCGTATACCGCCGGGCCGTCGTGTCCGGAATGATCGTCCTCGCCGGCTGCGAGCCCACCTCGAACGAGGTGGTCGTGGCGCGCGCCGCCGACCGTTCCTTCACCGTCGATCAGGCCGTCACCCTCCTCGCGCCTCGAACCGATATGGATATCGATTCGACGGTGGTCAATGCGGTCGCGGATCTCTGGATCGATTACACCCTCTTCGCGCACGCGCTCCACGAGGATTCGACGCTCTCGCACCTCGACTTCTCCACACTCGTCACCCCCCAGCTCGAACAGGAGGTGATCCTGCAACTCCGCGATGCCACGATCGAGGCCGACACGGCGATCGCCGAGGGAGAGCTGCGGGAGATCTTCGCGCGCGAGGGGCCGGGCGTGGAGGCGCGTGCCCGCCACGTGCTGCTCGCGCTCCCCGATCGGCCGAGCACGGCGCAGCGCGACTCGGTGCGCCGGGAGGCCGAGCGCCTGCGCGAGCGGATCCTCGGCGGCGAGGATTTCGCGGAGATCGCCCGGGTCCACTCGGACGACCGGGGGAGTGGTCGGCAGGGGGGATCGCTCGGAATCTTCGGCCCCGGAGAGCTCGTCCCCTCCCTCGACGAGGCGATCTTCTCCCTCGAGGTCGGCGAGATCTCTCCCGTGGTCCAATCTCCCTTCGGATATCACGTCATCGAGTTACTCGATCTCGTCACCCCCCCCTTCGACTCGGTCGCTTCGGACTTTCGTCTCCAGGTGCAGGAACGACGGCTCATGGCGGCCGAGTCGACCTTCATCTCCGGGCTCCAGGCGGAGGCCGGCCCGCGGACGGAAGCGGGGGCCGGTGAAGTGCTGCGGGAGATCGCTTCGGACCCCCGGATCCCCCTCGCGGGACGGACGGGACGACGCGTTCTCGCCCGCTTCGAAGGTGGCGAGGTCACCCTGGAAGAAGCGCGCGAATTCCTCCTCACACGATCCCCGGCGTACCTCGCCCAGGTGAGCCGGGCACCGACGGAGGTCCTCGAAGACCAGGTCATCATGACCCTCGTCCAACGCGAGCTCCTCCTGGAGGCGGCGAGCCGGCGCGGCTTCGAGATCGATGGCGCTCGGCGGGACTCGCTGGTGAACTTCGCACGCGAAGAGTTCGTGCGAGCGGGCCGACAGCTCGGCCTGATCGATCTCGACCGGTCCGCGACGCGCCCCGATGGAGTGACACGGGCGGTGCAGGCGATCGTGGGGGGTATCGTCTCCGGGCAGAACGCTCTCGGTCCACTCGGAGCGATCGGCGTGGTGGTACGGGAGCGCTATCGGCATGCCTCGAATGAGGTCGGTGTGAACCGGGTCGTCCAGCGCATCAGCGAGCTCCGGGGGGCCGGATTCCAGCCCACGCTGCCCATCGATTCGACCGCGCCGCCGCCGGACGCAGGCGCGGGAGGCGATCCGGGGGGAGCGGAACCGCGATGAGCCTCGCCCCGTATCAGATCACCATGCGTACGCAGCGACTTCACCGGTCGATCCTCGGTGCCCTCCTCTCGCTCGTGGCGGTCGTGGTGCCCGCCCGTGCCCAGACCCCGATCTTCCCGGGCGAGGATCCGCAGCTCGTCGACCGGATCGTGGCGGTCGTGGGCGACTCGATGATCACGCTCACGCAGGTGCAGGAGGAGCTGCTCGCCCAGCAGGCGCAGGGTGCCACCCTGCCCAGCCATCCCGATTCTCTCCGGGCGGCGATGCGCGCGGTGCTCGACGAGCTCATCAACCTCCAGCTCCTCCTCCAGGACGCGGTGCGCGATTCGACCATCATGGAGACGGTCGACCCCGACGTCGTGAGCGACTCGACGAATGCTCGGATCGCGGCGGTGCGCGCCAACTTCGGGACGGTCGCGGCCTTCGAGAGCGCGCTTCGACAGCAGGGGCTCACGCCGGAGGAGTATCGCAACTCCGTCAGCGCGCGCTTCCGGCAGGGCATGATTCAGGACCTCTACCTCCGGTCCCGGGTCCGGCAGAGCCAGCCGGTGATCGTGAGCGAGGAGGAGATGCGCCAGGTCTTCGACGACCAGCGCGACTTCCTCGAACCCCTCCCTGAACGCCTCCGGCTCGTCCAGATCCGCCTCGAACCGAGGCCCTCCGAGGAATCGTGGGAGGAGGCGCGCCTCCTCGCGGATTCTCTCTTCCAACTCCTGACGAAGGAGAACGCCGACTTCGCCGAGCTCGCGCGGACGTACTCGGACGACGCATCGGCGAGCGAAGGCGGCTCGCTCGGGTGGTTCCGCCGAGGACGAATGGTGAGCGAATTCGAGGACGTCGCCTTCAGGCTCCGGCGTGGGGAGATCGCCCCACCGGTTCGTTCGGAGTTCGGGTGGCACGTGATCCAGGTCGAGCGCATCCGTCCGGGCGAGGTCAATGCACGTCATATCCTCATCCGCCCGGAGACCACCGCCGGAGATATCGAGCGCGCGCACGAGCTCGCGGACAGCCTCGCCAACGAGATCCGCAACGGTGCGGATGCCGCGGCCCTGGCACGTGAGTTCGACAGCAGTCAGGCGCAGCGCGCGATTCCATCGGAGTTCGATGCCACGCGCCAGGATGTCAATCAACGCCTCCCGCCGGGCTACACCCTCCCGATCCTCAACACCCCGGAGGGTGGGGTGACGGTGCCGTTCCAGACCTCGTATCCCGGGCTCGAGGATCTCTGGGTGATCGTGCATGTGGCCGACATCATCCCGGCCGGCCAACTCACCTTCGATGAGGCCCGCCCCCAGATCCGTGCATTCCTCGAGAACCAGAAGCGCATCGAACGTCTCTTCGAACGGCTCCGGGCGAATACCTACGTCGAGGTCCGGTTCTGACGTGGCGATCCGGCTCCGCATCACCCTCGGTGACCCGAGGGGTATCGGGCCGGAGGTGACCGCCACGGCGCTCCGGGCCCTGCGCCGCGAACTCCCCGGGGTGGAGGTGGGCCTGCACGGCGTGGACGTGCGCGGAGTCCTCGATGTACGCCCGATCTCGGAGGTCGACTTCGACGGGAGTGAACCTTCGGCCGGGAGGGTCGCGGGCACGGCGATCGAGTCCGCGGTACACGCCATCCTCGCGGGCGAAGCCGACGCGCTCGTCACCGCGCCGATCCACAAGCCCGCGCTTCGCGCTGCGGGGTGGGACGAACCCGGGCACACCGAACTCCTCATGCGGCTCACCGGCGCGCCCCGCGTGGGGATGCTCATGGCGGCCGAGCGCACCCGCCTCGGCGGAGCGCTCCGGGTGCTCCTCGCCACCACGCACGTCGCCCTCCGGGATGTGCCCACCCTCCTGACCGCCGACCGTATCGAAGACCAGACGCGCCTGCTCGTCCGGGAACTCGAGGAGCGCTTCGGCATCGCGACCCCCCGTGTCGCGCTCTGCGCGCTCAACCCTCATGCATCCGACGCCGGACTCTTCGGAGATGAGGAAGCGCGGATCTACGCGCCGGCGCTCGACCGCCTCGCCGACCTCGACGTCGTGGGCCCCCTCCCCGCCGATACCGTCTTTTCGCGCGCGCTCGCCGGCGAATTCGACGCTGTCGTCGCTCCGTATCACGATGTGGGGATGGCCGCCTTCAAGACGGTGAGTTTCGGCTCGGGGGTGAATACCACCCTCGGCCTCCCCTTCCCGCGCACCTCGCCGGATCACGGAACCGCCTTCGACCGCGTCGGTACATCGGAGATCGACGCGTCGTCGATGCTCGCGGCGTTGCGCCTCGCGGTGCGGATGGCGGGTGCCTCCCATCCACGACCGTGAATCGACCTCACCGGCATCGCATCGCCACCCGCATCGCCTCTCCCGCACCCCCGGTCCGGCTTTGACACCGCTCCTCCGGCATTCTACCCTCTTCGCGTGATCCACTTCGAATCCGTCACCAAGGAGTATCCGCGCCGCGGCTCGGCGCTCCGGGACGTCTCCTTCCGGATTCGCAAGGGCGAGTTCGTCTACCTGACCGGGCATTCGGGATCGGGCAAGAGCACCACCCTGCGTCTCCTCCACTTCGCCGAGCGTCCGACCCGGGGGGTAGTGCGCGTGGCGGGATTTTCCTCCGCGCGCACCACCGAGCGCGACGTCTGGAAGTTGAGGCGCAGGGTAGGGATCGTCTTCCAGGACTTCCGACTCCTCCCCGGGCGGACCGCGCAGGAGAATGTGGGCTTCGCCCTGGAGGTCACCGGGGCACCGAGTCGTTCGATCCCCCCGCGGGCCCAGCGCCTCCTCGCGCAGGTGGGGCTCGGCGCGAAGGCGGGCCAGATGGTGCACGAACTCTCCGGTGGAGAACAGCAGCGCGTGGCGATCGCGCGGGCGCTCGTCAATCAGCCCGAGGTCCTCCTCGCCGACGAACCGAGCGGGAACCTCGACGAGCGCGCGACGCGCGGGATCGTCGAGCTCTTCCGTGAACTCAACGCGATGGGAATGGCCGTCGTGATGGCCACGCACGACCTCGACCTGATCCGCGCCGATCCCTCGGCGCGCGTCCTCGAGCTCGACGAGGGCCGCCTCGTCTTCGATTCCCTCGCGGCGCCTTCGGAGTCGTCGCGATGATCTACGCGGTCCGCGAGGCCCTCGCCGCCTTTCGCCGCGCCCCGGTCCTCACCGGGCTCGCCGCCGCCATGGTGGGGCTCGCCCTCTTCGTCCTCGGCCTCTTCGGGCTCGTTGCCTTCAATCTGAAAGCGACCCTCGACGAGGTGGAGGAGCGCGTCGAGATCGTGGCGTACCTCCGCGAGGGCGCCGGGGTCGCCGAAGTCGACGCGGCGCTCAACGAGATCCGCGCGCTCCCCGAGGTCCGCAACGTGCGCTACGTCTCGAAGGCCGACGCCCTCACGAAGGCCCGCGCCGAGCTCCCCGAATTCGAGGAGGTCTTCAGCGATCTCGAGGTCAATCCGCTCCCCGCGTCCCTCGAGATCGAGCTCGAGGAGGGCTCACGAAATGAGACGACGGTCGAGAGGGTCAGCGAGGTCGCGGCGAGCTATCCCTTCATCGAGGAGGTCGCGTGGGGCCGCGAATGGGTCGAGAAGCTCTTCGCCCTTCGCAGGATCGCGGGGGTGGCGGCGGTGGGGCTCGGGGCCGCCTTCGCTGCCGTGGCCGCCCTCATCATCGGGACCGCGCTCCGCATCGCGATTTTCGCACGCCGCGAGGAGATCCACGTCATGCGCCTGGTCGGTGCGCGCGACGGCTTCATCCGGCGCCCCTTCGTGCTCGAAGGCGCGATCGCCGGTGCCCTCGGCTGGCTGGTGGCGTGGGGCCTCACCCTGGCGACATACACCACCGTCTCCCGCTTCCTCTTCGAGATCGAGTGGATCCCCGACGCATGGGTGGGGGGCGGCGCGGCGGTGGGGATCGTCTTCGGGATGATCGCCAGCAGCTTCGCGGTGCGGCGTCACCTCCGGGAGGTCACGTGATCCGCGGATACGCTTCTCGCCCACCCCGGTTCGGACCGCGCCGGGGCACCCTCCCCTGCTCCGCGATCGGACTCCTCCTCGCCGTGAGTCTCTGCGCCGCGAGTCCCTTCAGCGCGCGTCCCCTCCTCGGCCAATCCGACGATATCCAGCGCCAGATCCGCGAGTCGCAGCAACGGCTCGAGGAGATTCGCGCGGAACGCGAGCGACTCCAGCGCGAGATGGCCAACGCCCAGCTCCAGGTGGAGGATGTCTCCGCCGAACTGCGCAATATCGAACGCCAGCTCTCCGCGTCGCGCTCGGTCCTCGCCGAGATGGAGTTCCAGGCCGAGATGATCTCGGCCGAGGTCGCGACCGCGTCGGTGCAACTCGTGCGCACACGGGAACGACTCCTCGAAAGCAATGCGATCCTGAACCGCCGGCTTCGCGACATCTACAAGCTCGGAGGGCTCCACACGACCCGCGTCCTCCTCAGCGCGGAATCGTTCAGCGACCTGATCAGTCGCTACCTCTACCTCGAACGGATGGCGAGCTACGACCGCTCGCTCGTGAGACGCGTCAGACAGCTCGAGACGGCGCTGGTGGAACAGACCGAGGCGCTCGAGACCACCCTGACGGAGCTCGACCTGATCCGTCGAAACAAGGCGACCGAGGTACGGCAGCTCACGCAGGTCGAACTCGACCGACAGAGCGCCCTCGAACGCTTCCGACAGACGGCGCGTCGGGCCGAATCCCGCCTCGAGCAGCTCGAAGCCGACATCGCCCGGCTCACGAGCCTCGTCGACGAGCTCGAGGAGCGGCGTCTCGCCGAAGAACGGAGGCGCAGCATCGCGGGCCGCGCCGCGGGCCCCGCCACCCTGGGCACCGCCGACGCCGGCTCGCTCGACTGGCCCGTCGAGGGCGATCTCCTCTACCGATTCGGACGCGAGCGCCGGCCCAACGGCACCGTCCTCCGGTGGAACGGGATCGGGATCGCCGCCCCGCGCGGGAGCCCGGTCCGCGCCGTCCAGGACGGCACCGTCGTGCTCGCCGGCCCCTTCGAAGGGTACGGCCCCACCGTGGTCATCAGCCACGGCGGAGGCTTCTACACCCTCTACCTCTACCTCGAGGATGTGGGCGTCCTCGAAGGACGCCAGGTCTCGGCCGGACAGGTCATCGGTACCGTCGGGGGTGAGGGCACGCCGGAGGGTGCCCATATCGAATTCCAGATTCGCGCGCCCCGGGACGGCGGTACTCCGCAGGCGATGGATCCGCTGCAGTGGCTGCGCGCGCGCAACGTGCCGTGATGCGCGAGACGCGTACGATGATCCACGACGTGGTCGGACACGAGGAGGCGCGGCAGTCGCTCGCCCGCGCGATAGCCGCCGGGACCCTCCCCTCCGCCCTCCTCCTCCTGGGCCCGAGGGGGATCGGCAAGCAGCGCGTCGCGCTCTGGACCGCGCAGCTCGTCCTCTGTGACGCGCCCACGCCGGCGGGGCCCTGCGACGCGTGCCGCCACTGCTCGCGAGTCCGGAGGCTGGAGCATCCCGACCTGCACTGGCACATGCCGCTGCCCCGTCCGCGGGGCGCGTCCACTCCGGAGAAGCTCCAGGACGCCCTCGAAGTCGCGCGGGCCGAGCACCTTCAGGAGCTCCGCGACGATCCGCTGCGTTTCTCCCGTGAATCCAGGCGCACCGCGATCTACCTCGCCGCCGCGCGCACGATTCGCCGCGCCGCACAGAGCCGTCCCTCCGAGGGGAGAGAGCAGATCTTCATCATCGGGGACGCCGAGAGGCTCGTCCCACAGGAATCCAGCCCCGAAGCCGCGAACGCCCTCCTGAAACTCCTCGAGGAGCCCCCCACCGACACGCGCTTCATCCTCACCTCCAGCGAGCCGGGCCGGCTCCTCGACACCATTCGGTCGCGCACCGTTCCGCTGCACCTCGCGCCCCTCGACACCCATCAGGTGCAGGAGACGCTCGTGCGCCTCGCCGGCGCCGACCCCGAGGCCGCCCGGCACGCCGCCGTACTCGGAGAGGGCTCGATCGGCACCGCGCTCGGATACCTCCCGGACGGAGATGAAGCCGGCCCACTCGAGGCGCTTCGCCGCCGCGCGGCCCGCCTCGTCCAGGCCGCGCTCCAGAACCCGGGCGAGGGGTACCGCATCGCGCTGACCGACTTCGGCGCCTCGGACGGACAGGCGTTGATCGATCTCCTCGACCACGTCGATCGATGGCTGCGGGACCTCGCCACCGCCGCCGCGCACGCGACCGTCCGAGCGGTGAGCGTGGACGCGCACGACTGGCTCGACTCGACGGTCGAGAAGCACGCCCTCCACCCCGTCGACCTCGCGCGCGCCCTCGAGCACGTCGAGACCGCGCGCGTCGAGGCGCGGGGGAATGTAAGCCCGCAACTCGTGGTGGCCGGGCTCGTCTCGGACCTGCACGAGAGGCTGACCCGCGCCCCCTCGCCCACCGGAGGCGCGCGATGAGCGACTCCCGCCGTCCCGATCCGCTCGACGGTCCCGCCGATCGCAACCGTCCCACCCACCTCGACGAAGAGGGGCGGGCCCGGATGGTCGACGTCGGGGAGAAGGCGGCCACACACCGGCGCGCCGTCGCGACGGGCGCGATCCGGATGGCGCGCGAGACGCTTCAAGCCTTCGCGGAGGGACGCACCCCCAAGGGAGAGGCCTTCGCGGTTGCGCGCGTGGCGGGGATCCAGGCCGGAAAGCGGACCGATCAGCTCATCCCGCTCTGCCACCTCCTCCCCGCCACCGCAATCGCCGTGGAGTTCGAGATCGACGAAGAGCTCCCCGGGATCCGCGTCACCGCCACCGCGCACCACCACGGCCGTACCGGCGTCGAGATGGAGGCGCTCACCGCGGCCTCGGTCGCGCTCCTCACCCTCTACGACATGGCCAAGGCGATCGACCGGGGCATGGTGATCGAGTCGGTGCGGCTCGAACGGAAGGAGGGCGGCGCCTCGGGGACGTGGCGGGTCTGACGGTCCAGCTCGTACTCGCGATCTGTCGCGGGACCCCTGTCACACATCACTCCTCGTCCGCGTCGCGCTCCCCGAGCTGCGTGAGCGCGTTGTCGTCGACCGAACGCAGGTGGAGATCGCGCTGCGGGAAGGGAATCTGGATGCCCGCGTCGCGGAGGCGCTGGTCGATATCCGCCAGGACGGCACTCCGCATCTCCATCCGGAGACGGATATCCCTGACCCAGAGGCGGAGCTCGAAGTCGAGGGAGCTGTCCCCGAACGCCATGAAGAGCGCCTGAGGCGGCGGCTCCTTCAGGACGGAGGGGTGAGCGAAGGCCGCTTCACGCAGGATCTCCTGTACTTCCGCGACGGGGCTGCCGTACGCGACACCCACGGGGAGGAAGACGCGGGCGATCGGACTGGTCAGCGTCCAGTTGATCACCTTCTCGGAAACGAGATCCGCATTGGGGACGATCATCTCCGACTCGTCCAGGGTGAGCATGCGCGTGGAACGCAGCCCGATCTTCTGAATCGTGCCCCAGGTATCGCCGACGACGACGGTGTCGCCCACACGCACGGGCCGCTCGAAGAGGAGGATCAGACCGCTGGCGAAGTTGTTCACCACATTCTGAAGCCCGAATCCCACGCCGATCCCGAGCGCGCCCGCGATGATGGCGAAGTTCTGCAGCTTCACGCCGACCACTGCCAGCGCGAGGATCACGCCGAGGGTAACGACGGCGTACTGCCCGAGCTTGGTGATCGAGTCGGCGAGGCCGCGGCCGGCGTGGATCGGACGCTCCCCCTCCTCACCGGAGGGTCGACCGTCCAGCCCGGTCGTCGCGAGAGACCGCACGAGGCCCGACACCGCCACGGTCAGGTACACGATGAATGCGCCGAGGAGGATCCGTCCCACACTGACCGGGAACGACCCCACCGTGAAGCCGGCATCCATGACGCGCTGCCACGTGGTGATCGGCGAGCCGGACACCCCCCAGATATCGAGGAGGACGAGCCCCGCGATGCCGAGGAGGACGAACCGGACAATCCGACTCGCCCGCTGCGCGAGGAGCAGCCCCGCGCGGCGAACGAACGGCCCCTCCGTCCCCAGGCGCGAGAGGGCGGCGTCGGCGCCCCTGAGCAGGACGAACCCGAGCGTGGCGACGAAGGCGACCGCCGCGCTCATCGCCGTGGCATGCAGCGTCCATCGCGCCAGGGCGTCGAAGCCCGTGACGAGCGCGACGAGGACGCCGATCCATACTCCCGCACCGAGGAGGAGCGGCCAGATCCGGAGCGCGCGCGCACGCGCCGTGTCGGAGTCGGAGTCGGAATCTGTGTCGGAGTCGGAGTCGGAGTCTGTGTCGGAGTCGGAGTCGGAGTCCGTGCCGGGGGTGGAGCCCTTGTCGCGGGCAAGCACCAGGAAGAGGGGGATCGCACACGCGGCCACCGCCGCCAGCCCCACGCGGAAGACCGGATCGGGTAGCCGCAACACCTCGAGGAGGAGGAAGGTCGGGTAGAAGACCGACACCAGATAGACGGTCAACCGGAGGGCTCGGGCATCGATCGCCCGGCGGGCGAGGATCGTCGCGGAGGCGCCAAGGAGGCACCAGAGAACGACGTCCCAGAGCGGAGGTGCCAGGGTAACGCGGGCCATCGCGATGACAACCGAGACGAGCACGCCCAGCGCCCAGGGGTGATCCAGCAGCCCCGACCACTCCCGACCCTCCTCCCTCGGGGTGGCGGATCGCAGCATCCGCACGGCCCCACCCACCAGAAGCACCAGAAGCGTGTGGAAGACCAGCAGCCCCCAACTCTTCCCGGCGAAGGCGAGGTAGGCTGCCGGTTGAATCTCCGCCGTGGGATCCCAGGCTCGCCACCCGCCTTCCTGGAGCTGGGCGCGGTGCGCCGCCGAGAAGAGGAGCGGACCGGAGCGCTCGAACCGCGCCTCGGCGCGACGGGTCTGGATCCTCGCGACCCTCTCGCCGAATAGGGCGATCTCGCCCCGGAGCGCCTCCACCCGACGCTGAAGAGCGAGCGAAGGGCTCGCAGCGGCCGACGCGCTGTCGCGTACCCCCTCGATGAGTCGGAGCGCGCCGAGCATCTCGGCTTCAATCTCCGCGGCGTCGTTTCCGGGCTCGGACCGGTGCGCCTCGAGCCATGATGCCCAGAGTTGCCGACTCGCCATCCACCGCGCGTCGACCTCCTCGAGTCGGGTGATGCGGTCGCTCAGTCGTCCCTGAAGGTCGTCCAGCCTGCCGTCCTCGATGGATGCATGATCCTGCAGACGAGAAAGCCGCTCGGTCCGCACGAAATCGGCATCGATGACCGAGGCCAGGAGCCCCTGCAGATCCTGGAAGCTGCGCTCGGCGTCCTCGACGTCGGCGACGAGCCCCTCGATCCCTTGCAGACCCTCGATGACCCGCACCGCACGGGAGACCGAATCGGTGAGGGCTCGGACCCGGGTCGCGGTCTGAAGCGCGCCGACCGGACCGGGAAGCGCCACCGCCTCATCGACCTCCTGCTCCTCCTGGACCTCCTGGGCCGGAGCGGGAAGGGGTGTGCCGAGCACACCGCAGAGGAAGAGGAGGGCCAGCGATGCGCAGAATTTCATACTTGATCATACGGCATTTCCATCCGCGTCGCGATGCGACGGCAGGACAGTCGGGAGCGGACTAGTCCCATCGGGCGATCGGGTCGGCGAAAGGTCGCACTTCAGGAGGTCATGCGGACTTCATCCGATCGACCGATATCTGCCGGAGCCGGAGCCTTCGAGATTTGAAATACGAGAAATCTCGGTCACAGGCGTGGCTCCGACCTCCTGGTCGGGGGACGCGGCGAGGCTGCGAATGCCGCACATCGGTGTGGTCAGTTCCGACTCCAGTCGGGAGTGACCGAACGCAGGGCACCCGTCTCTTGTCACTTCGAGTCAAAGGAATTCAGATGCACATCCTCAGAATGCTCTCGCTCACGCTCCTCGTCACGGTGTTCGGAGCCGCTCCCGCTCTCGCACAGCAATCGTCGGACGCCGACACCGTCCGGACACTGAGCTCCAGCGCTCTGGACGCGATGCTGGCCGGGCACGAATCGGCGGTCAACCAGGAGCGAGCGAAGCTCGCAGATCTACTCTCCCGGACCGACGTCCATGAGGTGGCGCACGACCGCGGGATCGACATCGAGCAGGTGGAGTCCGCCGCCGCGGGACTCAGTGACGCGGAGGTGAACGCCGTGGCGCCGATCGTGGCAACGATCACCACCGCGGCGGACAAGGGTGCGCTCGGATCCGTCACGATCAGCGTGGTAGCGTTGATCGTGATCCTGCTCGTCGTGATCCTCATCGCCTGACGGACACGCCCGAGATGATCTCGTCGCGGGCGGCAGCGGGCTCGATCCGCCGAAGGGTGATTCTCCGGCGGATGGCGGTCTGCCTCGCCGTCGCCTGGCTCCTCCCGTCCCGGATAGAGGGACGGATCCTTCTGGACGCACCCTCGCTGCCCTCCGCCACCGAGGGTGCATCCACCGCCCCGCAGGCAGCCCCCCCTCCTCTCGATCCCGGCGGGGTGATTCAGGCTGCGGCGGCGCTCGCCGAGAGAGGGGAGGTGGATCGGGCCGGGGCGATCCTCTCCGATGCCCTCGACCGGTGGCCGGACCACCCGGAACTCCTCGTGGAACTGGCCGGGGTGCGAATCCGACAGGGTCGCTTCGTCGAGGCGGAAACCCTGGTTGACCGTCTCATCCAGGTCGATCCCGCGTCAGATCAGAGCTGGGAGCTCCTGGCGGCGATCCGGTATCTGCAGGACGACACCCGGGGCGCTCTCCGCGCATGGCATCGGGGGGGGGCGCTCGTGGTCCGGGATGTGGAGGTCCGCGTTCTCACCCACAAGGGGCCGAGGGTGTCCGACGCCGGGACCAATCCGACCCGGCTGACGGGGATCGAGGAAGGCGGAGCCCTGACGGTGGGAACGCTCACCCGGGGCGAGCGGCGTCTGGGGGATCTCCCGGCCGCTCGGCAGAGCCGGCTCGGGTACCGCGCACTCTCGCGTGGCGAGGCGGCCCTCGAAGGCACGGTGGTGCTGGGGCCCGGCAACCCCTTCACCTGGCCGGGCCTGACCTTGCACGCCCTCCGCAGCATCGCCGGCCGGTTCCGCATCGTATCCTCAGACCCTCTGGGGGAGCTCGAGCGGTGGCAACTCTCCGGAAACATCGGGGGAACGGTCCGCTCGGTGGAGATGGCCCTCGCTCACCCTGCTCCCCTCCCATCCGGGGTCTGGCGCTGGGTCGTGGATCACCAGACCGGCCGGTACGGGTCGAGGGGGAGTCAGGAGAGTGTGCGGGAAGAGCGGAGCGGGATCGCGTGGAGCCACTCCGACTGGATCACCGGATCCCTCCGGGGATCGGGCCAGGCCCGACTCGACATCCGTCCGGGACGCGGTACCTTCGCCGGGGTGGGGCTCGGCTGGACCCTTCTCTCGCTGGATGGTCGGGGCTCGATCCGAGCCGATGCGAGGGGGTGGACGAGGGTGGGAGGAGCCCGGGGGGATGACCGGATCCAGGAGGGGGCCGACCGCTTCGGCCGTGTCTCCCTCGACGCCGCCCTCCGCCCGAAGGATCCGCCGGGGATGGCCACCCTCTCGGGGTTCGCCCTCCGGGCGGGCGTTGTCGC
>JAVVEY010000202.1:0-2610 GCA_032250675.1 Longimicrobiales bacterium
GTGGGGAGGAAGGGAAGGAACCCACACCCGGGAGGATCTCGCGCCGGGCCTTCATGGGGTATACGGCCGCCGCCGGAGCGCTCGCGATCGCGGGCCCGACCGGTTGCGCGCCTCCGTCCGGGTCGGAGCGGCAGGGCGCTGCGGGCGCAGGTACCGGAGGCGTCGCGCCCTTTGAGCTCGACGGGGTCGGGATCACCGAGCTCCAGGAGGGGATGGCGTCGGGGCGGTGGACCGCCCGCCGGCTGACCCAACTCTACCTGGACCGGATCGAGGCGATCGACCGCGACGGCCCCACGCTGCGCTCGATCATCGAGACCAACCCCGACGCGCTCACCATCGCCGACACGCTCGACCGGAAGCGCGCCTCCGGGCAGCTCCGTGGCCCCATGCACGGGATCCCGGTGATCGTGAAGGACAATGTCGCGACCGCCGACCGGATGACCACCACGGCCGGCGCCCTCGCCCTGACCGGCGCCGGATCGCCGGAGGACTCCTGGGTCGCGGCGAAACTGCGTGAGGCCGGAGCGATCATCCTCGGGAAGGCCAACCTGAGCGAGTGGGCGAACTTCCGCTCGACCCGCTCCTCGAGCGGCTGGAGCGGTCGCGGCGGGCAGTGTCGGAATCCCTACGCGCTGGACCGGAACCCCTGCGGGTCGAGCGCCGGATCGGGTGCTTCGGTCTCGGCGAGCCTCTGCGCCGTCGCCGTGGGCACCGAGACCAACGGGTCGATCGTCTGCCCCTCCTCTGCCAACGGGGTCGTCGGGATCAAGCCGACGGTGGGGCTCTGGAGCCGGACGCGGATCATCCCCATATCGGCGACGCAGGACACCGCAGGGCCCATGGGACGTACCGTGCGCGACGCCGCGACGCTGCTCGGCGCCTGCGTCGGCGTGGATCCCACGGACGCCCGCACCGCCGAGAGCGAGGGTCGGTTCCACACCGACTACACGCAGTTCCTCGACCGCGACGGGCTGAGAGGGGCGCGGATCGGGGTGGCCCGGCAGAACTTCGGGTTCGACCCCGACGTCGACCGGCTGATGGAGGACGCGATCACCGCGATGCGCAACGCCGGGGCCGAGATCATCGACCCTGCGAACGTCGAGACCGCCCGCCGGATTGGCGGGCCCTCATACCAGGTGCTCCTCTACGAGTTCAAGCACGGGGTGAACGCCTACCTCAGGGCGCTTGGCGAGATGGCGCCGGTGAAGTCGCTCGAAGAGGTCATCTCCTACAACCTCGCGAACGAGCGAAACGCCATGCCCTACTTCGGGCAGGAAATTCTGATCGCTGCGCAGGAGAAGGGCGGCCTCGACAGCCAGGAGTACGTCGAGTCGCGGCGCAACGCCCTGCGCATGGCCCGCGCCGAGGGGATCGACGCGGTGATGGACCAGCACTCGCTCGATGCGATCATCTCGCCCACGGGCGGGCCCGCGTGGACCACCGATCTGGTGAACGGCGACCACTTCACCGGCGGCTCGTCCGGTCCGGCCGCGATCGCCGGGTATCCCAACATCAGCGTTCCCGCCGGCTACGTCTTCGGGCTGCCGGTCGGGATCTCCTTCTTCGGGCGCGCCTGGAGCGAACCGACACTGCTCCGGATCGCCTATGCCTTCGAGCGGGCCACGATGCACCGGGTCCCCCCGCGATTTCTCCCGACTGCCGACCTGACGGTGGGCTGACAGGAACGCCTTTGCCGACACTCGACGAAGGTGCACCTCAACGGAATGACGACGATGTCCCACACCGATGAACGTTCCGCCCTCCGAGGCGTCCGGCGTCTCTTCTGCTCGACCGCCGCGCTGGCGATGCTCGCCCTCTCCGGCGCTCCGGGTTCCCTCTCCGCCCAGCGGGAGGAGGCGGCCCCGCCGATCCCCACGAATCAGGCGATCTTCGCTCCCTTCCCGATGCCTCAGCCGACCGAGTACCGCACCGGGTCGGGTGCCCCGGGCCCGGGATACTGGCAGCAGGGCGTCGGGTACCGGATCCGCACCTCCCTCGATCCGGCGGAGCACCGAGTGACGGGAAGCGAGGTCATCACCTACACCAACAACTCGCCCGACGCGCTCGACTACCTCTGGCTCCAGCTCGACCAGAACCTCTTCGCGCCGGGGAGCCGCGGGGCGCTCGTGAACTCCGGGACCCGGTGGCGCGGGGCGTTTGAAGGGGGCGGCGACCGGCTTCGCAGCGTCGCGCTGGTGCGTGATGGGCGCCGCTCGGAGGCGAAGTACCTCATCGACGGCACCCGCATGCAGATCCGGCTGGACCAGCCGCTCGCAGCGCACGGTGGGCAGCTCCAGATCGCGGTGGAGTGGTCCTTCGTGGTGCCCGAATACGGTGCCGATCGGATGGGCCGGCTCGAGGGGGCCGACGGATGGGTCTACGAGGTCGCGCAGTGGTACCCGCGCATGTTCGTCTACGACGAGGTCGAAGGGTGGAACCCCATGCCCTACATCGGGCAGGGCGAGTTCTACCTCGAGTACGGCGACTTCGACGTCGAGATCACCGTGCCGCGCGACGTGATCGTGATGGCCAGCGGCGAGCTGAGCAATCCGGGCGAGGTCCTCACCGCCGAGCAGCGGAGCCGTCTGGAACGCGCGCGGACCAGTGAGC
>JAVVEY010000069.1:0-15292 GCA_032250675.1 Longimicrobiales bacterium
GAGGTCGGCGGGCGGGCCGTGGCTCCCGAGGCGCTCGGTGATCGCGCGCCGCACACTCGCGAGGAGCTCCTCATCCTCCATCCCCGGAAGGATCCGCCAATCGAGAACGATCGTGACACGATCGGGCACCACATTGCGGCTCTCCGGACGGGCGTCGATCGAGGTGGCGACGAGTGTGGCCGGGCCGAGGACGGCATCGACCGGCTGGTGACGTGCCAGTCGTTCCACCGCTTCGAGTACGACGGGGACGAGGGAGAGTGCGTTGCGAGCGCGGTCGGGCGCCGAGGCGTGTCCCGCGACGCCCTCGAGCACGATCTCGAGCTCGGCGCGCCCGCGATGACCGATACAGATGTCCCCGTGCGTCGACTCCCCGATGAGAACCGCATCCGGTTTCACCTCCCCGGATGCCAGAAGACGGTGCATCCCGAGCCCACCTCGCTCCTCGAAGACGGTGTGAACCACCCAGATGTCGCCCGGCGTGATCCCGGCGAGTGCCGCGGCCCCGTGAGTGAGGAGCGCCAGCGGACCCTTGATGTCCATCGCGCCCCGCCCGTGCAGGGCACCGTCACGCACGACGCCATCGAAGGGGGGCACCTCCCAGGCATCGAGATCACCCTCGGCCACCACATCGAGATGGGCGTTGACCATGACACTCGGGGCGGCCGGGTCCCGCCCCGGCACCCGTCCAATCGCATTCCCGAAGGGATCGTGACGTACCTCCGTGAGACCGAGCGTCCGGAACTCGTCGAGTACGCGAAGGCAGACCGCCTCCTCGTCACCCGAGAGACCGGGGATACGAATGAGGTCGCGCGCGAAGGCGAGGGCGGCGTCGAAATCGGGGGTGGGGTCGGGAGTCATGCCGGAACCGAATACCCAACCGGGCCCGACGCCAGTGCGGCGCCGGGCCCGGTGAGCACCCGATGGGGGCGGGCGATGCTGTAAACCGCCGAGCTGGGCGCAGAACGCGCGCCCGCTCGGCGCACGCGATCAGCCGATCAGCGACCGAACCATCGTCATCACCGCCGAGAGCACGTCGGCGTCGGCGTTCTCGTGCACGCGGACGAACCACGGCGCCAGCACGAGCGCCACCACACTCATCAGCTTGATGAGGATGTTGAGCGACGGACCCGAGGTGTCCTTGAAGGGGTCACCGACGGTATCGCCGACCACGGCAGCCTTGTGCGGCTCGGACCCCTTGCCACCATGGGCGCCTCCCTCGATGTACTTCTTGGCGTTGTCCCACGCGCCACCGGCGTTGGCCATGAAGAGCGCCATGAGGACACCCGTGACGGTGGCGCCGGCCAGGAGCCCGCCGAGCGCTTCCACCCCGAGGAAGTACCCGACCACGACCGGCGAGGTGACGGCGACGAGCCCGGGAAGAACCATCTCCTTGAGCGCTGCCGCCGTCGAGATGTCGACACAGCGCGCGGAATCGGGCTTGGCCGTCCCTTCCATCAGGCCCGGAATCTCGCGGAACTGTCGGCGCACC
Organism: Longimicrobiales bacterium; assembly: GCA_032250675.1. Lineage (GTDB taxonomy): Bacteria > Gemmatimonadota > Gemmatimonadetes > Longimicrobiales > Gaopeijiaceae > Gaopeijia. The sequence goes on from JAVVEY010000069.1 coordinate 1,490, forward strand.
TCCTCCACCATCCCCGCCGCCGCGCGACCGACCGCGGTCATCGTGAGTGCGGCCACGAAGAAGGGAAGCATTCCGCCGAGGAAGAGTCCGATCACGGTGTAGGGGTTCACGAGGTCGATCCCCGTCTCCTGAAGACCGACCTTGGAGGCGTAGGCGCTGAAGAGCGCGAGCGCCGTGAGCGCCGCGGAACCGATCGCGAAGCCCTTCCCGATCGCCGCCGTGGTGTTGCCGATGGCGTCGAGCGAGTCGGTGATCTTGCGCGTCTCCGGCCCGAGACCGGCCATCTCGGAGATCCCGCCCGCGTTGTCCGCCACGGGTCCGTAGGCGTCGACCGACATCGTCACACCCACCGTCGCGAGCATCCCGACCGCGGCGATCCCGATCCCGTAGAGACCCGAGAAGGAGAATGCGACCGCGATCGCGACGCAGATGAGGATCATCGGAATCGCGGTCGACTCCATCCCGACGGCGAGCCCCGAGATGATATTGGTGGCCGATCCCGTCTCACTCGCCTCGGCGATCTTCTTCACCGGCCCCGCGGAGGTGTAGTACTCGGTGACGAGCCCGATGAAGATTCCGACGAGTGTACCGGCGACGATCGCCGCCCACGGACCGTACACCGGGTAGGGTACACCCGTGATCGGGTTGGCGATCTGGATCCCCATCCCCTGGACGACGAACCACATCACCACGAGGAAGAGCCCCGCCGCGACGAAGGTCACGTTGCGCAGCGCGTTCGCGGGATCGGTGCGTTCGAGCAGCTTCATGAAGCCGATCCCGATCAGCGACGCGATGAGCCCGACCATGACGGTGAGGATCGGAAGCGCCACGGCCGCCGCGGCCGTCGCAGCGCCCAGCGAGGCACCGATCGCGACGGTGGCGACGATCGATCCGACGTACGATTCGAAGATATCGGCGCCCATCCCCGCGACGTCGCCGACGTTGTCCCCGACGTTGTCCGCGATCGTGGCGGGGTTGCGCGGGTCGTCCTCGGGGATGCCGGCCTCGATCTTCCCGACGAGATCCGCTCCGACGTCGGCGGCCTTGGTGTAGATCCCGCCTCCAACACGCGCGAAGAGCGCGATCGAACTCGCGCCCATCGCGAAGCCGGATACCGTCTCGGCGAAGCCGGGGAGTTCGCTCGGAAGCGCCGCGGCACCGAGGAAGTAATAGAGAGAGCCGATGCCGACGAGCCCGAGCGCCGCGACGGCGAGTCCCATCACGGCCCCCCCGAAGAAGGCCACGCGGAGCGCCTTGCCCTGTCCCTCCTGATTGGCCGCGGCCGAGGTACGCACATTCGCCCGCGTGGCCGCCTTCATCCCGAAGAAGCCGGCCAGCACCGAGGTGACGGCACCGAAGATGTAGGCGCCCGCGGTGGCCATGCCGATCGCGAGATGGAGGAGCACGGCGACGACGACGACGAAGACCGCCAGCACCGAATACTCACGGCGCAGGAAGGCCATCGCACCGTCGTGAATCTGGTTGCCGAGGTCGATCATGACCTCGTTCCCGGAGGGCTGACTCTTCACGTAGTTGTAGATCAGCCCGGCGATCACGAGTCCGACGACTCCGAACACCCAGGCGAATCCAGTGAACGCCACGAGATTCATGAGGCGGTCTTTCCTGATTGCAGTGATGGTGTCGGGCGTATTCTTCGCCCGAGGCCGACCTCGAGGTCGACGCTAGCGATTGTAGCGGCTCATCGCCGCCTGCACGCCCTCCGTCATCCAGACGTCGAGCGATTCGACGAGGTCGGGCAGCAGCCCGACCACGACATCCTCATCCTCCGGGGGCATCTCGCCAAGTACCCACTCCACGAGATCGTCCCCCGGGGGACATCGTCCCACTCCGATCCGGAGCCGCGCGTACTCCCGCGTACCGAGAGCACCTTCGATCGACTTCAGGCCGTTATGTCCACCCGCGCTCCCGCTCGGGCGTATCCGGACGCCTCCCGCATCGAGCGCGGCGTCGTCCACGAGCACCATCAGGTCGTCCGCCGGATCAAAGTCGGACCGAGCCCGAAGGGGAGCCACCGCCGCTCCGCTTCGATTCATGAAGGTGGTCGGTTTGATCAGTTGCACTCCCTCTCCGTGCCGTGTTCCCGCCGACACGAGGGCATTTCGCTCTCTCTCGAAGGGTCCGAAGTTCCAGTCGTACGCCACGCGGTCGAGGAGCCACCACCCGACATTGTGACGTGTGGCGTCGTACTCCGCTCCCGGGTTGCCGAGCCCGACGATGTACCGCATGCCGGAGGGCTTCCGCGTCACGCCAGGTGAGCCGATCAGTCGTCCGACTCTCCACCTTCGTCCGCCGCGGCGTCCTGGGGTGCGTCGCCCTCCTCGCCGACGACCTCGACCTCCATCTCGTCCTCGTCGACCTCGTCCTCGCCCTCGTCCTCGATCGCTGCGCGCGGGAGATTCACGGTGACGAGCGTCCGGTCCTCGTCGACCAGGGCGCGCACGCCCTCGGGCATGTCGATGTCCGAGACGTGGAGTGCATCACCGACGTCGAGTCCCGACACATCGACGACGATCTCGTCGGGGATCTTCGAGGGGATGCAGGCAACACGGAGGTCATGAATCACGAGCTGCAGAACCCCGCCGCTGTCCTTGACCCCGATCGGCGTTCCCTCGATATGCACCGGCACCTCGACCTCGAGCTCCACACCCGCCTGGATCCGGTAGAAGTCGATATGCACGATCGACGACTTGAAGGGGTGCGTCTGGACTTCGCGCACGAGGGTCGCGATCGGCTCCTTCTCGCCGTCGACCCGCAGATTCACGATCGTGTTCTCCACCGAGATGCGATGGAAGAGGAGATCGGCCTCGTGGGCGTCGATCGACACGGAGAGCCCTTCATCGCCCTGCCCGTAGACGACGGCCGGAACCCGGCCGAGCGCTCGCAACTTGCGGGCCGCGCCCTTCCCGCTCTCTTCGCGAGTACGGACGCCGAGGGTAGCATTCATGGTCATTGTATCTGCCTCACACCTTGGGCGTCAGGGCCCGTTCGTCGGGGGTGATTCCCCGAAACTGATTCAATCGTCGTTCTCGTCGCGGATCTCGAAGAGCTGGCTGACCGACTCGTTCGAGTGGATATACATCACCGCATTGGCGAGCAATTCCGCGATGGAGAGGACCTTGAGCGCCGGGAAACGACGCTCCTCCGGAATAGGGATCGTGTTGGTGACCACGAACTCCTCGAGTGGGGCCGAGGAGAGTCGCTCCACGGCCGGGTCGGAGAGGAGGGCGTGCGTGGCCATCGCATAGATCGTGCTCGCGCCTCGATCCTTGAGCGCGTGCACTGCATTCGTGAGCGTCCCGCCGGTATCCACCATGTCGTCGACGAGGAGACAGTTCATCCCCTCGACATCCCCGACCACATTGAGCACCTCGGAGGCATTCGCTTCGGGGCGCCGTTTGTCGATGATGGCGAAGGTCCCGCCCAGGCGCTTGGCGAAGCCACGCGCCATCTTCGCCGATCCCACGTCGGGCGCCACCACGACGAGGTTCTCGATCGCCTTGCTCCGGAAGTACTCGGTGAGGACCGGCGCCGCATAGAGGTGATCGACGGGGATGTCGAAGAACCCCTGGATCTGGTGCTGGTGGAAATCGATGCTCACGACCCGGTCCGCACCCGCCGCAACCAGCATGTTGGCCATCAGCTTGGCCCCGATCGCGACGCGCGGCTGGTCCTTGCGATCCTGCCGACCGTACCCGAAGTACGGGACGACTGCGGTGACCCGCTCCGCCGACGCCCGATGTGCGGCGTCGATGAGGAGGAGGAGCTCCATCGTGTTCTCGGCCGGCGCCACCGTCGGCTGGATGACGAAGACATCCCGGCCCCGGGCGTTCCGATCGATCCGCACGAAGATCTCGCGATCGGCGAAATCCCTGATCGTGCAGGTGTCGACAGGTACGCCGAGGAGCGTTCCCATCTCCTTCACGAGCGGGGTGTTGGCGCGTCCGCTGAGGAGAAGGAGAGGGCCGCGGCCAGTCGATTCGGTCATCGAGTCGGGATGGGGTGTGAGGATCGGAAGGGTCTCGTGACAGCCCGAGAAGTTAGGAATGACGCTCACTCAGGTCAACGCGCTCACCCGGACGCTTCAGTGCCGAACGACGAGATTCCGCTCTGCCACGAGGATCTCGCGTCCGGGGAGCCCGAGCTCGAGCCGCACGATGTAGGTGTCCGGATCAATTTCCCGGGGGAGTGAGAGCTCCACGGAACGGAAGGCGGATCCGAGGCGCGGCGGTGCGGGTTCGGTCCACTCGAGATCGGTGACCACCCCGTCATCGCCGAGTCCGAACCACCCTCCCACCGTCCTGAGGATCCCTCCCCCTCGATCGCTGAGCACGAGTCGGTACGACAGCAACTCGCGCGTTCGGCCGATCCCCCACGTCTCCCACCCCACGCGTACCGCATCGCCGGGCCGCACGGAGCGAACCACCCGATTGCGGACCGCCTCCTCGAGGGTGGCGGGCTCGGGCCGGGGTGGGAGGAGGATGAGATCCGAGAGCGTCGGCTGATCGAGGAGGCGCTCCTCGAGACGGAGGCCGCGACGCATCCGGGCACCGCGCGAGAGCGCCGGCACGAGGAGCTCGACGCTCACGACGTAGTCGCCGGGCGGCACGCGTACGAGGGTGTGGTGCGGATCGGGGAGGGGATCCGGGAGCGCATCGGCATCGGCCTCCCGCCCGGACACCGACGGGAATTCGTACGCCTCGGCCGCCACGAGCCTCCCGTCGACGTCGAGCACGAAGCTCCCCCACCCCCCCGGGTCTGACGCGAAGGGCTCGGGGATGGGGAGGGGCGGATGATCGTGGGCGGCGTGCCAGCTCGTGTCGGTGGGGAGGGCAATCGCGCCGACGAGCGCGATCTCCCGCCCACGGGGAAAGACGAGGACATCGCCTTCGGGGAGGATGCTCGGAGCGTAGAGGGGTGCGTACGCGGTGCGGGGCACGCGTGCGCTCTGCGGCACCCAGCTCTCCTCGCCGGAGGCGGCCGGATCGAGTGCGACCTCGTCTCGCGGAACCCAGGGGAGCGAGAGCGGATGGTGGTGTCCGATCACATCGGCCTCGGTCGAGGCGACGCGGTTCCAGGAGGGTCTCCGCTCCCACCCCACCTCCCACCCGTACCGCAGCGTGACCTCGGCCAGGTCATCCCGGAACCTCAGGCGATAGGCGCTCTCGTTGCCGTACCGCACGTCGATGAGGGTACGGCGTGCGAGGTGTTCGGTCCAGCGGTCGTTGAGCGGGACGAGGAGGAAGGGATCGGCGAATCGCCAGAACGCCTCCAGTGCCGCCGCACGGGCCGGAGCTCCCAGCGTGTCGAGATGCCGTCGAAGATCACGATCGATGACCTCTCCGGGATCGAGCCAGGCTTGCCGTCGCTCCGCCTCCATCGTCTCGAGTGCCTCGGCGAAGGTGCGCGTGGCTTCCTCGTATCGGGCCGCGGCGTGCAGCGCGGTGCCACGCAGCGCGAGGCACCACCACCGCGCGACGGGAGGACAGGGATCGAGCCGGGGGAGCGCATCCTCCCACTCTCCCCCCTCACCGAGATAGAGGACGAGCTGGCCGAGGATCCAGGGGTCTCCGGGCAGGGTGAGCACGGCGTCGTGCAGGTATCGAAGGAGCTCGAGACGCCGCTCCTCCATGCGCTCCGGGATCGAATCGGGGAACCACCAGTCGGTGCCCTTGCCGAAGGTCAGGCACATCCGGCCGACGTATTCGTCGCATCCATCCCCATCGGATCCCGCGAAGCGATTCGTGGGTGCGTATCGTCGGCGGAGGCGTTCCCAGGTATCGACCGCCTGCTCGACATCGTCCCTCAGCGCAGCCGAATCCTTCGCGGAGACGATCGGTACCGAGCCGTCCTGTGCGGCGAGGGGTGGAGTCGCGACGACCGCGAGACCCATCCCCGCGAGGAAGACTCCCCCGGTGACGGCACGGGAGAAGCACGCCGGCGATCGAAGCGGTGCTGGAGGGGAGACGACTGCCATCACGAACCCTCTCTGGTGCGAGGATTGGCCCGGGTGGACTCGAACCACCATCGCCGGTTCCAAAGACCGGTGTCTTGCCGTTAGACGACGGGCCATCAGGGTCGCCGCGCGCACACCCGCGCAGATTCGACGTCCCTCGAAATCCTATGCGAAGAGATGGGGACACCTCAACCCTTCGCGTCACGCTCGGCACCGGGAAGACCCCGGGCCGTTCCCGGATCGATCAGTCGGACGTCGCCTCGTGTCCGGGCGGCGGGATCTCCGGGAGTGTAGACGCCTCGAAGATCTCCGCCCCCCCCGGAATCCTCCGGAGGCGATCGAGCGAGGCCTCACGATCCCCCGCGGGGAGAAATCCGAAGAGCGCACTCCCGCTTCCCGAGAGGAGTACGCCCTCGAGTCCGGCGTCGACGAGCTCCTCTCTCAAGGCGGCGACCTCGGGGACGCGGCGGGCGACGACGTCGTGGAAGTCGTTCTGCGCGAGTTCGTCCACGGCGGTCCAGGTGAGGGGATCCGGGAGGACGAGAGACGGCGCACTCCCGACGCCGGTCCGGGCCTCGGCGAGCCACCGATATGCGGCGGCGGTCCGTACCGGCCGTTGCGGGACGGCGACGATGATCTGGCGAGGCGGGAGAGCCGGGAGAGGGTCGAGGCGGTCCCCGACCCCGCGTCCCCGGGCAAGCGCCGCCTCTCCGGTGAAGAAGGGGACATCGGCACCGAGCGTCGCGCCAAGCCGGCCGAGACGCCGGGGCCCGAGTGGAGAGCCGTGGAGTGCCTCGAGGCCGCGCAGCACCGCACCCGCGTCGGACGACCCTCCTCCGAGCCCCGCACCCGCCGGGATCCGCTTGGCGAGCCGGATCTCGATGCCTGCATCGATCCCGGTGGCCGCCTGCCATGCGTGCGCCGCGCGAAGCGCGAGGTTTTCGCGGACCGGCCCGAGCTCCGCGCCGGTCACCTGCAGGCCCGCGCCCGCCTCCTCGCGCGGGGTGAGGAGGACCTCGTCGGAGAGCGAGATCGCCTGAAAGAGGGTGTCGAGTTCGTGATATCCATCCTCCCGTCGGTCGAGGACGCGAAGCGCGAGGTTGATCTTGGCGGGGGCCTGAATGCGGATCGTCGCTCCCTCGCGCGGGACACGCGGCGCGCTCATCGCCCGCTCTCCTCGAGTGTGGCGTGGGCGTCGCCCTCGATGCGCGCCTCGACCCGCTCCTCGGCCCGTCCCATCTCCGAGAGGGAGAGGCCGAGCGAGCGCGCGTACCAGAGTCCGATGAAGGTCACGGGGAAGAAACCGCCGAGGTGATAGGCGTAGGCGAAGGCGGTGGTCGCCGCGACGTCCACACCGTAGATCGTGTGGAGCGCGAAGATCGCCGAGCCGTGGAAGGTACCGAAGAACCCTGGAGCCGCGGGGATCGCGACGCCGAACCCGACCACCGCCTCGACGAAGAGGGCGGAGACGAGGCCGGTGTCGATCCCGAAGGCGAGCATGCCGAGCCAGAAGGAGAGGCCGTGCCAGAACCAGAAGGCGAGGCTCCAGGCGAACGCCTGGAAGAGGAGCCGGGGCGAACGCACGACCTCGAGCGATTCGAGAAACGCCCCCATCGAATCGACGATGAGGGATCCGAAACGTCCGGGCAGGAGGCGTGCGACCCTCTCGACCGATCGCACGACGGCGCGCGGGAAGAGGAGGAGGGCGACAAGGAGCGCCCCGACGCCGCCGATCAGTACCATCGCCGTGCGCAGGAGGAGGGTGTACTGCGGACCGAGTGCCACATCGGGAAAGCTCGGCGTGAGAACCGTCCCGATCAGAAAGGCGGCGAGGATCAGCCCGTCGAGCACCCGCTCGACCACGAGCGACCCGAAGGCGGCGGGGACCGAGACCTTCCGCTCGAATCGTCCCATCGCCCACGCCCGCACGAACTCCCCGACCCTGGCGGGGAGGAGGTTGTTGGCCATGAAGCCGATCGTGACCGCCCCGAAGCGTGATCGGAGCGCGGTATCCGGGTCGATCGGATAGAGGATGATCCGCCACCGGAGCGCACGGATCAGGAAGCCGAAGGTCGCCACGAAGATCGACGCCCCCAGGAGCCACCAGTTCGCCTCCCCGATGAGGCGTACCACCTCGGTGAGATCGACCCCGCGGAGCGTCCACCAGATGAGGAGCGCGGAGATCGCGAATCCGAACCACCCTTTCCAGCCGAGCTTCATCGCCGCCGTGCCCGGTGCACGATCTCGGCCATCTCGCGCACCGCGCGCTCCATCCCCACCAGGACCGCACGCGCCACGACCGAGTGACCGATGTTGAGCTCCTCGATCTCATCGATCGCGGCCACCGGAGCGACATTCTCATACGTCAGTCCATGCCCCGCATGCACATCGAGACCGAGACGGCGCGCATGCACCGCCGCGTCGTGCAGTCGGGCGAGTTCGTGCGCGCGCTCCGCCGATGTCTCGGCATTGGCGTACTCCCCGGTGTGCAGCTCGACCGCCTCCACCTCGAGCTCGGCTGCGCACTCCAGGACGTCGGGATCGGGGTCGACGAAGAGCGAGGTACGGATCGCCTCGGCGTGCAGCCGGTCGACCGCGTCCGCCGTGCGCGTCCGGACCCCCTTCCCGGTGAGCGCAAGCCCCCCCTCCGTGGTCACCTCGGTCCGCTTTTCGGGCACGAGTGTGGCCTGGGCCGGGTGGAGGTCGACGCAGATGTCGAGGATCTCACGGACGGCGGCGAGCTCGAAGTTCAGCGGTGTGCGCAACGTCTCTGCGAGCATCCGTACATCGCGGTCCTGGATGTGGCGGCGATCCTCCCTCAGGTGCACCGTGATCCCGTCGGCCCCGGCGAGCTCGACGAGGACCGCGGCGCGGACCGGATCCGGCTCGTCGGTTCCGCGCGCCTCTCGCACCGTGGCGACATGATCGATATTGACGAATACCCGCATCTGCGTCCCGGGCCGGCTCATCGATGCCGATCCGGGGATCCGGTCCCGACGCGTCGGTCGATTCGAATCCCTCTCACGGCCTGACTCGCTCACCCGTCCTCTCCGAAGAGTTCGATGAAGTGATCGTGGATCGTGGGGTCGCTCCCCACCTCCTCCATGTGGCGCCGGAGCGCGGCCCGCCCCACCTCGCGGTAGAGGCCCTGAATCTCGGGCGGAAGGGCGCGCATGTGGAGGGCCGCCGCTTCGATATCGCCATCCGTCACCGGTCCGGTCACGCCGCGCACCGGACCGAAACGGGCGATCCCGTCGAGCGCACTCTCGCCCACGTGGAGGAGCGAGGCGCGCGACACCTCGCTCTCCACCCCGGCCCGCGCGAGGAGATCCTCCGCCGCCGCGATCAACCCCGCGATCCCGGTGGAGACGAGGAGAGACGCCGCGTGCGCGAGAGTCCGTCGCGCGACGGCGATCTCGATCGGTCGCGCGCCGAGTGCGAACGCGAGTCGCCGTGCGGTCCCGAGCGCGTCGCGCTCGCCGGAGACGACCACTCCGGCCCCCTCGAAGAGCCGCGCCCCGGGCACCGCGTGGGGTACCGTCATGAGGGGGAAGAAGGTACCCGCGCTGTATCCCCGGGCGTGGAGCGGAGCGAGCACGTCGCCGCTGAGCGTGCCCGCGGTATGGAGGACGGGAAGTCCCTCGCGGGGCGGAGGGTGCGCCGCGAGCGCGTGCGCGAGTTCGGGGAGTACCGTATCCGGGACCGCGAGCACGACCACGGTCGTCTCCGGATCGATCTCTCCGAGTCCGAAGGCGTACTCGGCGATCCCCTGCGTGAAGAGGGGGTGCGCCGGTGGATCGGGGTGACGCCCACAGACGCGAATCGCGGTGACCGCCTCCGCCTCCGCGAGCGCGTCGGCGAGCGCCAGCCCGAGGCGACCGGGTCCGATGAGATGCAGGTGCTCCACCTCACTCCACTCGCACGATATCGGCCCGGCCGGTGAGCCGTCCTGCGGTCGCGGCGGGGACACGCGCGATCACCTCGATCATCGAGCCGTTGTGGGACTGTTCCAGCATCTCTCCATCGCGGTGAATCTCGGCGAGCACATCCCCGGCAGCCGCGGGCACCCGAATATGGATGCGATGCAGGAGCGCCCGGGCGCGCGCGGCGAGCGTCACCCGAAGGCTCGCGAGCGTCTCGGGCTCGTGCGCCGACACGAAGAGAGCCGGGGCCGACGCCTCATCCTTCCGGTGGAGCTCGTCCCGGAGCGCGGTGGCGTCCGCCGCGTCGAGCAGATCCATCTTGTTGTAGACGAGGATCCGGGGTCGGTCGTCGAGGCCCAGATCGTGGAGGACCTGGTCGACGACCTCCTCGTGCTCGGCACGGTCGGGGTGCGAGGCATCCTGCACATGCAGAAGGATATCTGCCTCGCGGGCCTCTTCGAGCGTCGATCGGAAGGAGGCGACGAGGTGATGGGGGAGCTTCCGGATGAAGCCCACCGTGTCGGTCATCAGCGCGGTGTAGCCCGCGTCGAGATCGACCGATCGCGTCGTCGAATCGAGGGTGGCGAAGAGACGGTCCTCGATGAAGAGATCCGCCCCGGAGAGAGCGTGCAGGAGCGACGACTTTCCGGCGTTGGTGTACCCGACGAGCGCCACCCTGAACTCAGCGGCGCGTCGAGAACGCTGCACCTCACGCGCCGCGGCGACGTCGCGCAGCTTGCGTCGCAGGTCCGCGATCCGGATACCCACGAGCCTCCGGTCGGTCTCGAGCTGCGTCTCGCCGGGGCCCCGCAATCCGATCCCGCCACGCGTCCGGGAGAGGTGCGACCACATCCGCTTGAGGCGGGGACGAAGGTACTGGAGCTGAGCGAGTTCGACCTGCATGCGTGCCTCTCTCGACCGTGCCCGCGTGGCGAAGATGTCGAGAATGAGCTCGGGGCGATCCATCACGCGCACACCGAGGATCTGCTCGAGATTGCGTCCCTGCGCGGGGGTGAGCTCCTCGTCGAAGATCACGAGGTCGGCTTCGCGCTCGCTGACCAGATCGCGAAGCTCGTGGGCCTTGCCTTCGCCGATATAGAGGCGGGCGTGCGGCATATCGATCCGCTGCTGGAGCGTCGCCACCACCCGTCCCCCGGCGGTGTCGGTGAGCCGTGCCAGCTCGAGGAGGTGTTCGTGCGCGAGCCGGGGCTCGATCTCGCGCGTCGGGGCCCCCATGAGCACCGCCCGATCCATGGGGGTGCGGTTGTCGATGAGCTGGGTCGGAATGCTGGTCTCCTTCAGGTCGATGAATCGACGTTCGTCATGATCCGGCCGTGGAGCCGTCCGGTGTGCCACCCGCCGCGCGCCGTCGCTCCTCGAACCACTTCACCCGTTCGGAGAGGGTGCGTTCGAAGCCGAGACGTCCGGGGCGGTAGAAGGGCTCGGTGACCACCCCTTCGGGAGCGAGCGACTGCGCGGCCACCCCCAAGTCCGTCTCCGGATCGTATTCGTACCCCTCACCGTACCCCAGATCCTTCATCAGGGAGGTCGGGGCGTTTCGGAGGTGGAGGGGGACGGGAGAGGCGGGGTGATCCCGGGCCGCCTGTCGCGCCGCGGTCCACGCCCGGTACGCACCGATCGACTTCGGCGCGAGTGCGAGATAGATCGTGGCCTGAGCCAGGGCGAGCTCACCCTCCGGCGATCCGAGGTGCAGGAAGGCGTCCCGGGCGGCGAGCGCGACGCTGAGCGCCTGCGGGTCGGCGAGCCCGATATCCTCGGAAGCCATCCGGACCAGACGTCGCGCAATATAGCGGGGATCCTCACCCCCGAGGAGGAGTCGGGCCAGCCAGTAGAGCGCAGCGTCAGGGTCACTCCCGCGCACCGACTTGTGGAGCGCGCTGATCAGATTGAAGTGCTCTTCGCCCCCCTTGTCGTAGATGGCGAAGCGATGCTGCGCCGCCTCCCTGACCCTCGTCTCGTCGATCCGACCCCCCGGGCCCGCCAGGATCGCCGCCGATTCGAGCACGCCGAGCGCACGACGCGCGTCACCGTCAGCGAGGCGCGCGATCCGGACGATGACGTCCTCCTCGAGTTCGAGCTCGAGGCGTCCGAGCCCGCGCTCCGGATCGCCGAGCGCATCGCCGAGGATCGTCTCGATCTCTTCGGTGGAGAGCGGCTCGAGGACGAAGACCGGTGCGCGCGAGAGGAGGGGACGCACGATTTCGAAGGAGGGGTTCTCCGTCGTCGCCCCCACGAGGATGACGGTCCCGGATTCGACGTGGGGGAGGAAGGCATCCTGCTGCGCCTTGTTGAAGCGGTGGATCTCGTCACAGAAGAGGAGGGTGCGTTCCCCCCTCCCCCTCAGGCGGTGGTCCGCTTCGGCGATGATCTCCCGTACGCGCGACACCCCCTCGGTCACGGCGCTGAACGACACGAAGCGAATACCGGCCTCGTGGGCGATGAGGCGCGCCAGCGTCGTCTTTCCGCTCCCGGGAGGACCCCAGAGAATCATCGAGGTCGGCGTGCGCCCGTCGAGCATCTCACGCAGGGCGCGACCCCGATCGAGGAGATGGCGCTGTCCCCGAAACTCGTCGAGGGACCGGGGTCGCATCCGCGCGGCGAGGGGTGCCGCGGCGGCGGAAGGCCCGTCCTCCGGGGGGGTGTCGGGATGCGAACCGAAGAGATCGGGGCCCGTCATGGCACCTCTCTCCCGGCCCCCCTCTCCTCCTCACTCCGGAGCCGGTCGATCTCGTTCAGGAGGGCGTCACGTGTGTTGAGCGTCGGGTCGTCGAGCACCTTCTCGAGGAGTGCGTCGAGCCACTCCCCGAAGCGCGGGCCGGGCTTGAAGCCCTCCCGGATCAGGTCTCGCCCTCCGATCGCGAGGTCGGCCACGCCCAGCGGCGGTGCCGCGGCGAGCACCTCGCGAGCGCGCGCGACCCACGCCGATCGATCCGGGTCCGCGAGCCCCACAGATACCCTTGCCTCGATCAGCCGGAAGCGGTCCTCGACGCGGGGCACCCCGATCGCGGCGAGCCAGCGCCTCACATCGGAGTCCGGCGCACCGAGGGGTGGGGGGTCAGGCTCGGTCGCGAGGAGGTGCACGGCCCGATCGATCTCGGCGTTGCTGAACCGGAGCCCCTGCATCCACCCCCCCACCCCCTCGGCCCGGGCGCGCCGCTCCTCCGCGTCGATCCCGGCGGGCACGATCGCCTCGAAGACGGCCACCGTCCGAAGCGTCGGATCGTCCGGCGGGAGCGCGGTGGCCCACGCCACACCCTCATCCCACGCCGAGGCGTCCGCATCGTCGAGCGCCGGCGCGACACGCGCGAGCGCACCCGACTCCCGATAGAGGGCGAGGGCGCGGGAGGGATCCTCCCCCATCATCACCTTCACCCACTCCTCGCGGATCCGCTCCGCCGAGAGACCGCCGAGTCCATCGATCCCGTCCCGGAGCGCCCGCCACGTCGCCTCCTCGATCACGAGGTCGAAACGGCCCGCAAAGCGCAGCGCCCGCAGGAGACGGAGGTAGTCCTCGGCGAAGCGCTCTTCCGGACGACCCACGGTGCGCAGCCGCCGATCCGCCAGATCCGCTTCCCCCTCGAAGGGGTCGAGGAGCACCTCTCGCAGCGGGTGCCACGCGATTGCATTGATCGTGAAATCCCGGCGCGCCAGGTCGTCCTCGATCCGATCCGCAAAGCTCACCACTGCACGGCGCCCATCGGTCTCGACATCCCGGCGGAAGGTCGTCACCTCGTGGAGCGTCCCGTCGCGGTCGAGCACACCGACCGTGCCGTGGTCGATCCCCACCGGCACGGTGCGCCGGAAGACACGCTGCACATCACGGGGGCGAGCCACCGTCGCGAAGTCCCAGTCTTCCGATGGGATGCCGAGGAGGGCATCGCGCAC
>JAVVEY010000203.1:0-2486 GCA_032250675.1 Longimicrobiales bacterium
GCCTCGGCGGTGACCGAGCCACTCGTGCCCCCCGGCGCGAGCGCGCCGCGGAGCGCTTCCAGATACCGCCCCATCACCGGCTGCACGTACGCATTCACCACCGTCGTCGCGGTCCGCTCGTACTCGCGGAACTCCGGGAGGATCTCGACCGAGAGCGAGAGTGGGGTGCCCACCCCCTCCAGCGCCGCCGCGATCGCGCGCTCGTGCGCGTCGTTGGCGTAGCTGTGCAGCCCCACCACGGCGACGGCGTCGACCGCGCCCGCGCGTTCGCGCAGCGCCGCGACCGCCTCGAGGTCGAGCGGCTCGATCTCCTCGCCGCCCGGACCGAGTCGCCCCGGGACCCCGACGCGGTCGGCGGCGGGCACCAGGGCGGGCGGACGGTGCGGCTCGAAGGCGTAGAGCTGCGGCCGATTCTGGCGCCCGATCTCGAGCACGTCCTCGAACCCCGCGGTGGTGATCAGGAGCACCCGGCCGCCGCGGCGCTCGAGGAGCGCGTTGGTCGCGACGGTGCTCCCGTGCAGCAGCCGCACGCGCCCGCCGTCGGGGAGGAGTTCCGCCAGCCCGGTCAGGATCGCGCGCGAGGGATCGTCGGGCGTGCTCGCCACCTTGTGCGTGTGCACGCGACCCGTCGCGTCGAGCGCGACGATATCGGTGAAGGTGCCGCCGGTGTCGACGGCGACCACCATGGTTGACCCATTCCCGGGGTGTCGGGACATTCTCGATCCTCTCATCGATCCGTTGGGAGACCGCACGGTGAGGCCCACGCGGAGGCACCACGCGCGCCCGGTATACCCGGCACTCCCTTTCAGGTGAACGCCATGGAGTTACGTCCGAGCTTCGAGGAATTCCAGCGGTGGGCCGATCGCACCCTCGATCGCACTCCCGATCGCACTCCCGATCGCACCCCCGGCGCGGGCGCCGCGATCCCGGTGTGGTGCGAGTTCCTCTTCGACGTCGACACGGCGGTCACGGCGTACGCCAAGCTCCGCCGTCCCCCCTTCGGTTTCCTCCTCGAATCGGTCGTCGGGGGCGAGCAGTGGGCGCGCTACTCCTTCGTGGGCAACCGGGTCTCCGAGGCGTGGCGCCTGGACGTGGACGGCGTGTCGATCTGGACGGAGGATGCCGGGTGGGCGCCCGCCGAGAGCGACGACCCCCTCGCCGACCTCGACCGGCGCCTCTCCGCCTGGACGCCCGCCGACGTCCCGGGGCTCCCCCGCTTCTGGGGCGGCGCGGTCGGCTTCTTCGGCTACGACCTCGTGCGCCGGATCGAGCGCCTCCCCGACGCCCTCGAGGACGACCTCGGCACTCCCGACGGCCTCTTCGTCTTCACCGATGTCGTCCTCGCGATCGACAACCTCAAGGGGCGGGCGATGGCGATCGCGACCGCGCGGATCGGGGCGGACGCCGACGAGGCCGAGCGCCGCCGCGCGTACGACGAGGCGGTCGGTCGGGCCCGGGCGCTCGTCGACGAGCTGCGCGCCGCGCCCGCGCCGGGCGCGCTCGAGCTGAGACCCGAACCCGACGCCGACCCCGACTTCGCCTCGAACATGACGCGCGAGGCGTACGAGGCCGGGGTGGAGCGGATCCGCGAGTACATCCGCGCCGGCGACGCCTTCCAGGTCGTGCTGAGCCAGCGCCTCTCGACCCGCCTCGACGGGGAGCCCTTCGACCTCTACCGCGCCCTCCGCTCGCTCAACCCCTCCCCCTACCTCTACTTCCTCGAACTCGACGGGATGACGCTCGTCGGGAGCTCGCCCGAGGTGCTCGTCCGCCTCGAGGACGAGGTCGTCACCGTGCGCCCCATCGCCGGCACCCGTCCGCGCGGCGCCACCCCCGAAGAGGACCGCGCGCTCGCCGAGGATCTCCTCGCCGACGAGAAGGAGCTCGCCGAGCACCGCATGCTCGTGGACCTTGGCCGGAACGACGTCGGGCGCGTGGCGCGCTACGGCACCGTCACCGTCCCCGAGCGGATGGTCGTCGAGCGCTACTCGCACGTCATGCACGTGGTGAGTCAGGTCGAGGGCCGGCTCGCCGAGGACCGCACCGCGCTCGACGTCCTCGCCGCCTGCTTCCCCGCCGGCACCGTCTCCGGCGCGCCCAAGATCCGCGCCATGGAGATCATCGACGAGCTCGAGCCCACCCGCCGCGGCCCCTACGCCGGCGCCGTCGGGCACATCTCGTGGGGCGGCCGCCGCATGGACACCGCGATCACGATCCGCACCGTCCTCGTGCACCAGGGCCGCGCCCACGTCCAGGCTGGCGCGGGCATCGTCGCCGACTCCGTCCCCTCCACCGAGTACGAGGAGACGCTCAACAAGGCGCGCGCGCTGCTGCGGGCCGCGGCGATGGTGCCAGCGAGGGGGGGGTAGGGGGGTGGGTGGCCCAATCGCGCCGATCTCTGTCCCAACCCCCCCTTGACACCTTTTCGGGTCGCGCTCTGGGCTGACTCCGGGATCCCCATCTCGCGTCCGCACCGACGCTCTCAG
>JAVVEY010000003.1:0-63141 GCA_032250675.1 Longimicrobiales bacterium
GGGCGGAGCATGATCCTCGAGATCCACGTCGCGCGCGCGCCGGTCGAGCTGGAAGGACTCGAGGTGGAGGTCGAGCGGCGCTCGGACTACCTCGACCGGATCGGCTTCTACGAACGCCGGAGATACGGCTTCGGCAGCTTCATCGACGTGGAAGCGATGGATGTGAGCCGGATCCTGACGCCCGGCCAGCTCCTGACCCGCCTGCCGGGCACGAGCCTGGACTCGAACGACGAACCGTACTTCCACAGAGCCCAACGCACCGATCTGACGGGAGAACGCCGCGGACGCTGCGTTCCGGTGATCGTCATCGACGGCTCCACCGTTCGTACCACGATGCAGTCCGGTGAAGATCGCTTCGAGGATCTGGTGAGAGCCACCGAGATCTCCGCGATCGAGGTGTACCGCTCGACCGTGCAGGTCCCGGTGGAGTGGAAGACGGGCGCGAACAGCTGCGGGATGATCATGATCTGGACGAAGCACTAGTGTAGTGTCTCCGAAGTTCTGCTGCTATTCGGGACCAGAGGCATCCGTCCTGACCGCGCCCCGTGCCGGGGCGCTCTTCGTTGGAACTCCTTGCCGTAGCTATGGCTACGCCGCGTCGTTCCGCCTCGTCAGGCCAGCCCCTCTGGCCCCTCGGTAGCGACCAGACTTCGGAGACACCACACTGGAAGGGTATTGAAGACGTACGGTGGGTAGTGGGGTGCGCGTCGGCGCATTCCCGCGGCCGATTCCCGCGGCGCGGGACGCGCGGATCGAGTTCGTCGATGCGTCGGAGCTCGGGATCGCGCTCACCGATGCGTCGGATCGGGCGATCCTCATCTGGACACGGCGGAACTGAACCCGCCGCGTTACCGGTGTGCGTGACGGAGGCGGGCCGTCCGGGCGGCGGTCGACGGGTCGACGCGCTGCCCCGCCGCTGGTTTCACCGGAACGACGCAGCGCGGGGGGCGCCCGTCAGAAGCTCGCGACCGGAAGGGTGCCGAGCGTCGGCCACGCGAGCGTCTCTCGCGTGCGAAACGGTTCCCCGAAGGCCACGCGGATGCGTGAGCCGTCGCGCGCCATCACCACGCGGACCTGGTCCAGGAAGGGGCGATCGCCCCCCGGATAGATCTCTCCTCCCTGCCGGATGCCTTCGAACTGTGAGGCGTAGGCCTGGATCGCGGCGAACTTGCGCTCCATCTGGTCGGTGACGTCGACGACGAAGGTCGGAGGGTCGGCGGACTCGCGGAAGGCGGTGGCGTAGACGAACTTCTCGGGGCGGTGCGGGCTCCCGTCGATCTCGAGGTTGGTGAGCCCCGCCAGGAAGGAGGCATCCCAGGCGAGCTGCGCGGCGACGCGGTGGTCGGGGTGGCGTCCCTCGCGCCAATGCGTGACGACGACGCGGGGTCGGAGTTCGCGGAGCACGGCCGCCACGATCCTGCGCGCCTCCACCGAGTTCTCGATCGCGCCGTCGGGGAGCCCCGCATTGCGGCGCTCGGCCAGGCCGAGGATCTCCGCGGCGTGCTCGGCCTCCCGGGCGCGCACCTCCACCGTGCCGCGCGTCCCCATCTCGCCCCGGGTGAGGTCGAGGATCCCGGTGCGTTCTCCGGCATCCGAACTTCGGATGAGGGATCCACCGCAGAGGAGTTCGGCGTCGTCGGGGTGCGCCATCACGGCGAGCACGTCGAGGGGGTCAATCATGATGCGGTCCTGGTGAGGATCATTCGGCGCGGAGTGCTTCCACCGGTTCGAGTCGTGAGGCACGGAGTGCGGGGGCGAGCCCGAAGACGACACCCGTAAGGGTAGCACCGAGGAGCGCGAGCACCACCGACCAGAGGGGGATGCTTGCCGGCACCGGAGTGAATGCCGCGACGACGCCGGCGATCGCCCCGCCCATCGCGAGACCGGCGGCCCCGCCCATCCCGGTCAGGAGGCCCGCCTCGACGAGGAATTGCCAGAGGATCTCGACACGCCGGGCGCCGATCGCCTTCCGTATCCCGATCTCGCGGGTGCGCTCGGTCACCGAGATCAGCATGATCCCGACGACGCCGATCCCGCCGACCAGGAGTCCGGCCGACGAGAGCGCGAGGACCGCGAGGAAGAGGACACCGAAGAGCTCGTCCACCGCGTCGACGATCTGTCCCGACTCGAGGATCGCGAAGTCGTTGTCGTCGCGGGGACCGAGCTTGCGCGAGATGCGCAGGGCGTTGGTGACGCCTTCCTGCACCGCGAGCGGGTTCGCGCCCTCCATCGGCACGACGAGGATCTGGCTGCGGTCTCCCGTCACACGCAGGCGGCGCGTGGCGGTGGTGTGCGGGACGAGCAGCCAGCGGGGGAAGCCCGCCGAGAAGATGTTCGCTTCCGGCTCGTAGACCCCGATCACGCGGAGCTCCACCCGCGCGCCCCGGAATCCGGTGCTCGCGC
Source organism: Longimicrobiales bacterium (assembly GCA_032250675.1). Lineage (GTDB taxonomy): Bacteria > Gemmatimonadota > Gemmatimonadetes > Longimicrobiales > Gaopeijiaceae > Gaopeijia. The sequence goes on from JAVVEY010000003.1 coordinate 2,404, forward strand.
GCAGCGTGCGCCCCACCGGGTCCTGCAACCCGAAGAGATCCTCCGCCAGCCTGCTCGAGATGACCGTCACGCGCGAACGTGCCCGAACCTCGGCGGGGGTGAAGTTGCGGCCGGCGATGAAGCGCCCCGCGGTGTAGGCGGGCCACGCGGCTCCCTGGCCCTGCGCGGGGATGTCGTTGAAGCTCTCCGAGCCGACGGAGACGGTGGTGGAGAAGTCGACGCTGAAGAGCGCCTCGTCGACGCCGGGAACGGACGCGACCACCTCGAGCTCGTCGGCCTGGACGCGTGGTCGTTCACGGAGCAGCCGTGAGAACTCGCTCTCGGCGTCCCCGAGGGTGACGGCGGTGAAGTCGAAGCGGGTGACGATGAAGTTGTCAGGTCCCGACGCTTCGATCGCATCGCTCAGCGCGCTGCGGACCCCCGTGATGAGCGCGCCGAAAGCCACGATCACCATCACCCCGACCCCGACCCCGAGGATCGTGAGCGCCGAGCGGATCCAGTTGTCCCGGATGACCGCGAGGGCGATCACGACGCCCTCCCCGAGCGCGGCGAGCCGGCGTCGGAACGCCTCCGCGCGACTACTCATGGCGGAGGGCGTCGACGGGGTTCATCGCGGAGGCCCGATACGCGGGATAGACCCCGGCCGTCATGCCGACGGCGAGACCGAGGAGGATCCCCACGCTCACCCAGAGGATGTCGACCGCGGCGGGCATCGGGGTGAGCGCTCCGATCAGCATCGTGAGTCCGATCCCGACGCCGACGCCGCCGAAGGCGCCGATCGTGCTGAGCGTGGCGGACTCGATCATCACCTGGGTGAGGATGTCGCGTCGGCGCGCGCCGAGCGCCTTGCGAACGCCGATCTCGCGGGTGCGCTGCATCACCGAGACGAGCATGATGTTCATGATCACGATCCCCCCGACGACGAGGGAGATCGCGACGAGGCCGGGAAGCGCCGCGAAGAGCACGGCGGAGATCGTGTCCCACGCCCCGAGGACGTCGTCAGCGGTATCGATGGCGAAGTTTTCGTCCTCCGCCGGTCGGAGACGCCGGTCGGCGCGAAGGATCCCCTCCATCCTCGCGCGGACCTCCCCGATCATCGCCGGGTCGGGGACCTTCACGATGACCTCGCTGATCGGCGCCCGGGGCCCGGTGCGCGTCCGGAGGGGAGAGCGGATCGGAGCGAAGAAGCGGTTGTCGAGCGACTGGCCGAAGACCGATCCCTGCTCTTCGATGACCCCGATGACGCGGTACGGCACTCCATTCACCCGGATCGACCGTCCGAGAGGATCGAGTCCCTCGAAGATCACCTCCGCGGTCTGCGTCCCGATCACGGCGACCGCCGCGCCGCTCTGGTCCTCCTGTCGTGAGAACGGACGTCCTCGCTCGATGACCCACCCGCGAATCTCGAAGATCTCCGAGGTGGCCCCGAGGATCGTGACGCCGTTGGCCTCGTTGCCGTTGTCGCCGACGACGCTGCCGCTCGCGTTCGCGACGGCCCCGACCGCGATTCCGTCGCCCGCGAGTTCGCTTCGGAGGAGGGTGTAATCGGAGAGGGTGATCCGGGGACGCCGCCGGCGCTCCCGCCAGTCGATGCTCTCGCTGCCCATCTCGATGATCTGGTCACTCCACCGCCGGAGCGTGAGGGTGTTGACCCCCGAAATCTGTGCCGAGAAGTCCTCCCGGATGTAGCGGTCCATCCCCTCGACGATGCTCACCACCACGATCAGAAACATCACGCCGACGATGATGCCGAAGAGGCTGAAGAAGCTCTTCAGCTTCTCCGTACGGATCTGGACGAAGGCGAGATGGACTCCTTCACGGAAGTGCACGGGGTCAGTTCCGGGGCCGCACGATGGCAGGGGCGTCGGTCACGACTTCCGTGCCATCGGTGAGTTCACGGATGACCTGGTAGGGTCCGGCGACGATCTCCGCACCCGGTTCGAGCCCCGAGATCGCCTCGAAGTGGTCCTGGCCGGTGATCCCGACCACGACCGGTCGGAAGGTGACGCGGCCATCCTCGAGCACGAAGACGCCCTCGACATCCTGAACGCCGGCTTCGGCCGGAGGGGGGAGCTCAAAGCGCGTCGAGTCCACATCCGCCCGGTCGCGCACCGTCAGGGCGATGATCGGGACAGCGACGGCATCCATCCGCTGATCGGTCACGATCTCGGCGGTGGCCGAGAGGTCGGGACGGAGCTGCTCTCCGGGCTCCTCGATCGTGATGACCACCTCGAAATCGATCGCGGGCTGTGCGGTGTTCTGTTCCGATGGAGGGCGGATCGCGCTGTTCCCGATCTGGCTGATCCGCCCCCAGAAGGCTCGATTCGGGAAGGCGTCGATCTCGACGCGCGCCGAATCGCCCAGAGAGATCTTCGACACATCGGTCTCGTCCACCTCGACCACGACCTCCATCACGGAGAGGTCGGAGATGGAGAGCACGAGACTCCCCGGGTTGTTCATCGTGCCGACGATGACCGTCTCTCCCTCCTCGACATTCAGCCGGGTGACCTTTCCGTCGATCGGCGCGATGACGGTCGTCTTCGAGAGTCGGTCTTCGGCTTCGGCCACGCCGGCCCGGGCCTGGTCGACGGCGAAGCGGGCCGCTTCGAGGTTCGCGTTCGCCACCTCGAGCGCGGTTTCGGCCTCCTCGAACTCGTCCTGGCTCACCACCGGGATCGCGGCCGCGAGGAGTTGGGCGGTGCGGTTGTAGGTGCTTTCGGCGCGTACCTGGTTGACCTTGGTCTGGGTGAAGCGGGCCTCCTCCTGGCTCAGCGAGGCCTGGGCGCGCTGGAGCGCGGCCACGAACTGCGTGCGATCCAGACGCAGGAGGGTCTCGCCGGCCGTGACATCGTCGCCCTCCTCGACGAGAAGCTCGGTGACACGCGCGGAGATATCCGAGCTGATGTCGACCTGACGCCGGGCACGGATATTCCCGCTCGCCGACACGGTGGCGACGAGATCACGGCGCTCGACGATCTCGGTGCGGACGGCGGGTGTCTCTCCCCCTCCCGTGAAGGCGGCGATGAGGATGACGGTCAGAATGACCACGACGCTCGTCGCGATCAGGAGAGTGCGCTTCATTTATGGATGCCGGCAGGATATGTAGGTGCGGAAGAGGCATTCGCTCACCTCTACGTGTCGGCGGCTCGATGCCTTCGAACTCACCGATGCGGCGCGTCGTCCCGTCGCCGGGACCCGGTAGTGGATACGGCCGTGCGGCCCCACGAGTTTCACGAGGGCACCCCGGAGAGCGCGGCACGCACTGCCGCGGGTCGGGATCGCGGACAACGCGCCCCCCGGAAATCTCGATCGCGCGGCGCATCGATGGAACCCCTCTCTCATTCCGGAGTTCGGCGAGCCACCCACCGTCGGGCGGGGATCGAGACGAGGAGCACGCGATTCTGATCATCGACGAGGAGTTCTCGAAGGTCTTCCGTACCCTCGAGACGGAGCCGTCGTACAGTGAGCGTGCGTGCCCCGAAGGCGTAGGCTTCGGGGCCGAGATTCTCGAGCGTCAGGCGAAGCTGCCGGTCGAGAGCGGGGTGGAGCGCGGTGAGCACATCCGCAGCCGGCCGCGCCGCGACGGCGTTGTAGAGGAAGGCCACCTCCGCATCGAGGATGACGGTGGTCCGGCCGGCGCGGAACTCGCGTTCGCCCTCTCCACGGGCATTCGTGGTCACGGCGGTGTAGCGCTGCCGCTGTGCGGTCAGCTCGATCGTGGAGGCGTCGGCGCCGCTCCGAGTCTGCTGGTACTCGAGGGGGACCCACTCCGTCGTCGTCTCGAGGATCGACTCGATCTCGATCCCGTCGAGCACCGTGCGGCCCTGCAGGACGATCGAGGCGGTTCGGCCGAGGCCGACGCGACGGACCGTGAACGACTCGCTCCCCACGAGCTCACCGTCACGGAAGATCTCGAAGCTCCCCTCGTCGAGGCGGACCACCTGGGCGGTGCCCGGCGTACCCGAAAGGACGAGGCCGAGCGCGACGACGGCGAAGAAGAGCGGGGTGGATCGAATCGGGACGAATGGCTTCATGCCCACTCCTACTCCGCGGAGACCCGGGCGGTCCGGGGCTGCCTTCGCTCCTGCGTCTCCGTACCTTCGACGGGTGAACCCTCCGACATTCGTTCGACGACTCGGTCCGCATCTGCGGGCTTCACTGCCCTGGATCGGCGTGCTCGCGCTGGGACGGTGGGTCGCGACGGGGGAGGCCGGCTTCGTCCTTGTCGCGACCGCCGCCTTCCTGATCGAGCTCCTCTCCCGCCCGGGATCTCGCCGGCCCCTCGCGCTCCTTCCCGCGCTCGTCGGGCTCGGGCTCGTGATCGCGGCCCTCGCGGTCGAAGGACGGTCGCGCGCGATCGCCGAGCGATGGACGGAGATCTGGAGCGCGAGGGAGGCGGTGCTCACGCAACGGCTCGACGAACGACTCGATCGGCTGACGGCTCGGGGTCGGGCGGCGGCGGTCACCCTAGCGTCGGCGACGGCCGATGGCGCCCCCCCCGTCGAGGTGCTCGCCCGTCTTCGGCGCGGGAGTGGGTTTGACGCAGTCGCGGTGTACGATTCCGGGGGACGACTCCGCGTCTGGGACGGAGTCCATCGCGGTCGCGTGCCGACTCGAGTGGTCCTCGGAGGCACCGGGATCCACTACGGCGAATACGCACTCGCCCGGTATCTCTATGTCACGGAGGCGACTCCGGAGGGGAGCGCGGTGATCCTCGCGCGGCTCCTCGATTCGGACTTCCCTCCCGAGGTCCGCCATGAGCTGGGTGATCTCGCGAGTGAGATCGAGCGGGACTACCCCGGGGCGAGTCTGGAGGTGACGGAACCCCGCCGCGCGGACGAGGGTGGGGGGCGACGCTTCGCGTACCCGAGTGACGCCCGTGCCCTCTTCTCGATTCGCATCGAGGGGGTCTCGGTCACCGATCGCCTCCGGCGACTCGCCGAAGGCGTACGGAGGGCGGGGAGCGCGGCGGTCATCCTTCTCTGGATCCTCCTCGTGGTGACGCCCGCCGGAGATTCGCCGCGGCGGGGGTGGGCCGCCGCCTCCGGGATCGGCATGGCCTTCCTCCTCCCGCTCGACGGGGTCCCGGGTGTCCGGGCGCTCTCCGCTCCCGCCGACGCCCTCCTCCTCGGGGCGCCGCTCGGCCGGTACCTCCTCATCGTCGGTGCGCTCCTCGTGATCGCCCCGGTCTTCATCCGACGCCTCCGTCGGCGGCGATGGCCACGCGGCGCGGGCGTCGTCGTCGTGGCGATCGGGGTCCCCCTCGTGACTCTCGCCGCTTCGCGTTCCGTCGCCGAGAGCTTCCTCGCGTCCCCTCTGCCAGCGTGGACCGCCTTCACCCTCCTCCTGGCGCTGGCGATCGGAGGGATCGTTCGGCTCGGGACGGTGCTCGAGGAGGACGGGCGTGACGCGCGCACCGGAGAGGGTTCGTTCGATCACGGTGTGGGCGGCGCGTGGATCGCCGGGGCGATCGCGCTTGCCCTCTTCGCCGGCGCGGCGACGCTCCTCGCGTCCGGCCGCCCGGGCGTTCCGGTCGCCGCGACTCTCGCGGTGGCGGCGGCACCTCTCGCGTGGCGACGCGTGGCCGACGGGAGTGTGCGTCGCGAGACGTACGCGTGGATCCTGGCGATCGTGACGGGGAGTGCCGTGGCGCTTCCCGTGGCGTGGGGCGAACGGATCGAGGCGCGCCGGGCGGTCGCCGAGGACGAGGTGGCGCGCCTGGGGGTCGCGGAAGACCCCTATCTCGGTTTTCTCCTGCGTGGCGTCGCCGAGATCGCCGACTCGATCGACACCCGGGGCGCGCGACCGGTCGAACTCCTCTACCAGACGTGGCGCAACTCCGGACTCGACGCCGCGCGCTACCCGATCCACCTCACCCTCTGGCTGCCTTCGGGTGTGGCGCGGGAAGATCTCCGCATCGGCGAGCTTTCGCCTGAACGCCCCACGGCCGCGAGGGAGGCGTTCGAGCGTGCCCGCGGCGCCTCCTTCGTCCGCATCGACCGGATGAGCCGACCCGATGCGCACTACGTGCTGACGGTGCCGCTGCGTGAGGGGCGCGTCCTCACCGGGGTCGTTCCGCCCGTCCGTGAACTCGGACGCGCCACCCTCCTGGGTCCCCTCTTCGAGAGCCTCGACCGCCGCCCGTCCTCCCCCCTCCTCCTGATCCCCCTCGATGAGGGGGAGGTCGTGGAGGATGCGGAGTCCGACGGACTCACCTGGGTGCGCACAGGAGAGGGGTGGGCCGGGGAGAAGACGGTGGCCTACCCGGAAGGCCTCCACCACGCCCACTACACCGTCCTCCTCCCTCCCATCCCGGTGACGCTGGCGCGCGGGATGCTCCTGACGATGGTGCACCTCGCGATCGGGCTTCTCCTCGTGACCGCGGGGGTGCTTCTCTTCGGGAGTGCGCGCACCGAGCTGCGCGGGGCATCCGGTCGAATCACGGTGCATCTCGGCACATTCCAGCTCCGGATCACCCTGGCACTCTTCGCCTTCTTCGCCGCGTCGAATCTCATCTTCGGAGCCCTCGCCCATCGCACCATCGAGGGGGCCTCGCGGCGCGCGGCCGAGCTCCTCGCGACGCGCGCAGCCGAAGAGGCGGGCCAGGTCTACGATGAGGTGGCCGGCGTCGTGGACTTCCTCGCGCGCAGAGTCGGCAATGAAGTTCTCGAGTATCGAGACGCCGCCCTGCGGGAGGGGTCGATCGAGCCGTTGGTCGAACTCGGGTTGTACGAGGCGTGGATCCCCTGGGCGATCCACCGCGAAATCGACCGTCGCGAACGCTCGACCGCAACACAGATCACGAAGGCGGGCCCCTGGCAGTACGTGACGGCCTACGGGCGTCTTCCCGACGGCGATATCGTGGGGGCTCCCGTGCCCCTCGGTGCGGGTGCGGATGCGGTTCGGCAGGCGGAGGTCCGGGACCTCCTCGCCTTCGCGATGCTGCTCGGGGCCGTCCTCTCCTTCATCCTTGCGCTCGCGGCGGGGCGTGCGCTCGCCAGCCCGATCCGCGCGCTGCGTGTCGCCTCGGAACGGGTCGGGGCCGGAAATCTCGGTGTCCGCCTCCCGGAAGGGCGGTCCGACGAGTTCGGGGCGCTCTTCGATGCCTTCAACCGGATGGTCCGTCGCCTGCGTCGGGCCCGGCGACACCTCGTCCGGACGACGCGTCGCACCCGTGCGATCGTCGAGGAGTCCGCCACCGGGGTGATCGCCGTGGACGCCGACGGGATCGTATCGCTCGTCAACGAACGGGCGCGTGACCTCCTCGGGGTCCCGGTGCGGGAGCGCTCCGCCGTCGGGGAGGCCGCGATGGGAGAGGTCGGCGCCTGGCTCGATCGCTACCTCCGGGAGGGACCGCTCGAAGCGGCGACGGAGATCCAGGTGGATGAACGCCGCATCCGCGTGCGCGTCCGTCGGATCGCGGGCGAAGCGGACGCCGTGGGCGCCGTCGTCAACCTGGAGGACGTGACCGACGAGCTCCGCACGGAACGTGTGCTTGCGTGGGGTGAGATGGCTCGACAGGTGGCGCACGAGGTCAAGAACCCGCTCACGCCGATCCGGTTGAGCGCTCAGCATGTGCAGCGGGCCTGGCGGGACCGGCGCGAGGATTTTTCCGAGATCCTCGAACGCAATGTCGAAGCGATGCTTCGCGAGATCGATCGTCTCGCGGGGATCGCGTCGAGCTTTTCACGCCTCGCGGCCCCGATCGAAGCGGGTGCTCCCCTCGAAGCCGTCGAGCTCTCCCCGGTGATCGACGAGGTGCTCGCGCTCTATCGAACGGGGAGGGGAAGGATCACCTTCCGATCCGAGCTCCCGCCCGACCTTCCGCCCGTCCTGGCCCGGCGCTCCGAGGTCAAGGAGGTGATCGTCAATCTCCTCGAGAATGCGCGCGCCGCCACGACGGAGCGCGGCACGGTGAGGATTACCGCCACCACCGACGAGGGGGGACTCGCGCTGGCGGTCCGCGACGAGGGAATGGGGATCGAGGAGAGCCTCCTGGGACGGGTCTTCGAGCCGCACTTCTCGACCCATTCGACCGGCACCGGGCTCGGTCTCGCGATCGTGCGGAGGCTGGTGGAGTCGTGGAGTGGCGAGGTCTCGCTCGAGAGCCGGGTCGGCGAGGGCACCGCCGTGACGGTGCGCTTCACCCTCCACGCCGGGGGGGAGGGTGGACCTCCGTCGGGAGGCTCTGCAAGTTGAGGGGCTGCCCGCTCTCTCTCGCACTCGCATGCACACCACCCTGAACGCCTTCGATCTCTCCGCCTGGCTCGGCACCCGCGCCGCGCCGCTCCTCGAGCGGTGGCTCTCGGCGGTGCGTGGACGTGGCAACGGCGATCCCGGGGATGGCCGGGATGAGCTTCTCGAATCCTTTCTGCACCTCTTCGTCGACCTCCTCCCGAGGTGCATGACGCCGATGCGGGCACACGCCGATCCGCTCTGGAATCGAGCGGCTGAACTCTTCGGATCGTTCGCGGCCAACCGTGGACTCGCGGCCGGCGAGGTGATCGAGGAGGTACAGATCCTCCGGGAGTCGGTGATCCGCATGATGTACCAGGATCCGCCGGGCCCCCCGACGGGTGCACGGGGGCTGCGCGAGGTGCTCCACTTCAATCGGCTCGCCGACCGACTCGTCACACACGCGAGTGTCGGGCATACCGATGCGCTCTTCTTCGCCCTCTTCCAGGGATCGGGAATCCCCGAGGCGCTCTCCGACGAAGTGCGCTACGAACTGCGCGGGCAACTCGAGGAGATCCGTTCGGAGATGGAGTCGCTCGACCGTCACCTCCGCCGCAACGGGGGCGCTTGAACGGCGCGGGGGAGGCGAGGGGTCCGGGGCGGACGCACGATCCCGGGCCACCGCCCCCTCCGCTTCACGACATGCCGGTGGAGGAGGTGCGTCGGTACGCGCACGAGGTGGCCGACTGGATCGCCGACTACCTCGCCTCCGTCGGCGACCTCCCGGTCTTTCCGGAGATCGCTCCGGGGGATCTCGGGAGGCAGCTCGGTCCCCTCTCCGAGGAGGGAGAACCGTTCAGCGAAATCCTCGCGGAGTTCGACCGGGTGATCCTCCCGGCGACGACCCACTGGAACCACCCGCGCTTCCACGCCTGGTTCGCGGTGTCCGGATCCGGGCCGGGGATCCTGGCGGAGGCGATCGTCGCGGCGCTGAATCTGAACGGGATGGTCTGGCGCGCCGGTCCGAGCGTCACCGAACTCGAGGAGCACGTCGTGGCACACCTGGCCCGGGCGCTGGGGCTTCCGCCCGGGTGGACGGGGTCGATCAACGACACGGCGAGCATCTCGACGCTGCACGCTCTCGCCGCCGCGCGCCACGTCGCGTTCCCGGACGCGACCGATCGCGGCCTCGCCGGATCCCCCCCGGGACGGGTCTACGCCTCGTGCGAGGCGCACTCGTCCGTCGATCGGGCGGTGATGGCGCTCGGGATGGGGCGGGAGGGGATCGTCCGACTCCCGCGTGACCGTGACCACCTCCTCGACGTGGGGGCGCTGCGCTCGGCGATCCGGAGCGATCGCGAAGCGGGGCACCGCCCGGTGGCCGTCGTGGCGACCCTCGGTACGACCTCCACGACCTCCCTCGATCCCGTCGACGCGATGGCGCGTGTCGCCCGCGAGGCGGGGGTCTGGCTCCACGTCGATGCCGCCTACGGTGGAGCGCTCGCCCTCCTCCCGGAGTGGAGGAACGCCTTTCGCGGATGGGAGAAGGCCGACTCGATCGTCTTCAACCCGCACAAGTGGCTCTTCACCCCGATCGACTGCTCGGTCCTCTGGGTGCGCGGCCGAGACCGTCTCCGGGCCGCCTTCGCGGTGGACGCCGAGTACCTCCGTACCGCCGAGTCCGGCCGCGCGACGGATCTCATGGAGTACGGGATCGCGCTGGGACGCCGCTTCCGTGCGCTCAAACTCTGGTTCGTCCTGCGCTACTTCGGCCTCGAGGGGATCCGGCGGAGGCTCCGCCATCATATCGAGCTCGCGCGCTCGCTGGCCGGGACGATCGAGGAGACGGAGGGGTGGTCGGTGCGCGTCCATGGCGAGATGGGACTCATCGTCTTCCGTGCCACCGCGGGGGGGAAGGACGGCGCGGGGGTCGAAGGCGCCCTCAACCGTGCGATCGTCGATCGGGTGGCGCGGTCCGGGGTCGCGCTCCTCTCACACACCGAGCTTGACGGCACCGTCTGGATACGGCTCGCGGTGGGGAACCTCCGCACGACGGCCGAGGATCTGGAGATCACCTGGAGTGCCGTATGCGCAGCACGTGAGGCTTGCCTTGTCGAGCTTCCCGGAGTCAACTGGTGATCTGACGCGACGCTTCCCATCTCCTTCTCCGCACGCACGATGACCCCTTCCTCTCCCCCCCGGACACCCGACGCCACCCCCCTCCCGGATCGCCGCGCCTTCCTCTCGTGGTGCACCGCAGCCGGCCTCGGAGGCACGCTCTTCCCCGGAGCGCTCTGGGCCCGCGCGCAGGAAGCGCAGGAGATCACGCGCGCGATGGTGGCGGATGCCGAGAAGATCGCGGGGATCGAGTTCAGCGACGAAGAGCGCGAGATGATGCTCCAGGGGCTCTCGCGCAATGCGAGCGCCTACGCACGCCTCCGTGAACAGCCGATCCCGAACGGCGTGATGCCCGCGCTGCACTTCGATCCGCAGCCTCCGGGGACGCACCCGGAGGTCTCTCCGGCGCCCTTCCGCCGGTCCCGTCCCGGCCGGGTCGAGGCTCCGGGCGCGGTCGAGGAGGTCGCCTTCTGGCCGGTCGCGAAACTGAGCGAACTCGTCCGCACGCGGCAGCTTTCGTCCGAAGAACTCACGCGGCTCTACCTCGACCGCCTCGAACGCCACGGACCCACCCTGGAGGCGGTGATCACGATCACGCGCGACCGGGCACTGCGGCAGGCGCGTCAGGCCGATCGGGAGATCGCGCTCGGACAGTATCGCGGCCCTCTGCACGGGATCCCGTGGGGCGCCAAGGACCTCCTCGCCACGGCGGACTATCCGACGACGTGGGGCGCGATGCCGTATCGCACGCAGCAGCTCGACATCGATGCTGCCGTCGTCGAACGCCTCGATGACGCCGGCGCCGTGCTCGTCGCCAAGCTCACCCTCGGTGCGCTCGCGCAGGGCGACGTCTGGTTCGGGGGCCGCACGCGCAACCCATGGAACCTCGAGCAGGGCTCGTCGGGCTCCTCGGCGGGCCCGGCGGCCGCCACGGTCGCGGGGCTCGTGGGCTTCGGGATCGGGAGCGAAACGCTGGGGTCGATCGTCTCTCCCGCGACGCGCTGCGGGGCGACGGGGCTCCGGCCGACGTACGGACGCGTGAGCCGCTACGGCGCGATGGCGCTCTCGTGGTCGATGGACAAGCTCGGCCCCCTCTGCCGCAGTGTCGAGGATTGCGCGCTCGTGCTCGACGCGATCCATGGGGCCGACCCGCGCGACCCCTCGACGCGAACCCTCCCCTTCCCCTGGGATGCGGAACGCCCCCTCTCCGAGTTGAGGGTCGGCTTCGTGCCCGAGGCCTTCGAGGAGGGGGGCTTCGACGCTCGGGCCCTCGAGGTGCTGCGTGGACTCGGCGTCGATCCGATCGAGGTGACCCTCCCCACCGAATTCCCGCTCTCCTCGCTTCGCATCATCCTCTCGGCGGAGGCCGCAGCCGCCTTCGACGAGCTCACCCGGAGCGGGCGCGATGACGAGCTGACCCGGCAGACAGGGGGGAGCTGGCCGAACACCTTCCGCACGGCACGCATGATCCCGGCGGTCGAGTACATCCAGGCCAACCGGGTGCGCACGATGGTGATGGGGGCGCTCGACGCCGCGATGGAAGGGATCGACGTCCTGATCACCCCCTCCTTCGCGCAGAGTGTGCTCCTGATGACGAACCTCACCGGTCATCCGGCGGTCGTGGTGCCGCACGGATTCGATGACGAGGGGAGTCCCACGAGCTTCTCCTTCGTGGGGAAGCTCTGGCGGGAGGAGGCGGCGCTGCGCCTCGCCAAGGCGTTTCAGGACGCGACCGACCATCACCTCCAGGTGCCCCCCCTCTTCGCGGTCTGAGTGCGGCGGGGCGGCGCCCCGAGCCGCGCGAGGGCGTGCCGTCCCCCGGTCGGACGCCCGTCCGGGGCCGGGGGGACCATGCATGGGTCCCATCGCGCCCTCCGGGCGCACGCCGCGGGGCGCGAAGCTTGGCACATGCTCGCACATGTCACCACTGCCGCCCTCCACGGCGTCGACGCCCTCCCGGTTCGCGTCGAGGTGTCGATCACCTCGGGGCTCCCGGTCTTCTCGGTTGTCGGACTCCCCCGGAGCGAGGTGCGTGAGGGACGCGAGCGCGTGGCAGCCGCGCTGCGCCACATCGGTGTGGAGCTGCCTCCGCGCCGGATCACCGTCAACCTCTCTCCCGCGGATGTGCGGAAGGAAGGAAGCGGCTTCGATCTTCCGCTCGCGGTCGTCCTGATGGTCGCTGCGGGTCGACTGCCCGCGTCGTGCGTGGCCGAGTGGGCCTTCGTGGGCGAGGTGGGGCTCGATGGCGAGATCCGCCCCGCGCGCGGCGTGCTCCCGCGTGTTCTCGCACTCGCGGCCGCAGGAGTGAGAGGGATCGTGGTACCACCGGCCAACCTCCGTGAAGCCTCCGCGGTGCGGGGCGTGCGTGTCGAGACGGCGGGGAATCTGAGTGCACTGGCGCATGCGCTCGAGTCGGGGGCGTGGCCATCCGGCGTCCGTGAGCCGCGTGGCGTCCCGCGCGCCGAGGCGCCCGATCTCGCCGATCTGCGCGGTCAGCGGCTCGCCCGCCGAGCGCTCGAGGTCGCGGTGGCGGGGGGACACAACCTCCTCCTCATCGGACCCCCGGGGACGGGGAAGACACTCCTCGCGCGTCGGATTCCGGGACTCCTTCCTCCCCTCTCCGAGGCGCGCGCGCTCGAGGTGACCCGGATCCACTCCGTCGCCGGCGTCCTCCCCGAGGGGTCGGGTCTCGTCGAGCTGCCACCCTTCCGGGCCCCACATCACGGCGTGAGCGAGGCGGGACTCGTCGGCGGGGGACGCCCGCTGCGGCCGGGAGAGTTCAGCCTGGCGCATCACGGCGTCCTCTTCCTCGACGAACTCGCCGAGTTCCGGCGGAATGCGCTCGAAGCGCTCCGGCAGCCGATGGAGGAGGGGCGGGTGCGGCTCACCCGGGCGCACGGCACCGTGGTCTTTCCGGCGCGGCCGATGGTCGTGGCCGCGATGAATCCGTGCCCGTGCGGTCGCCGTGGATCAGACGATCTGCGACACGGATCGGAGGATGTCGGGTGCACCTGCACCCCGGAGCGGGTAACCCGGTATCTGAGTCGCGTGTCGGGCCCGCTCCTCGATCGTTTCGACCTCCACATCGTCCTGGGACGTGTGCCGATCGAGGCACTCGAAGGGCCCGGAGGCGAAGCGTCCGCTTCCGTGCGGGGACGCGTCACTGCAGCCCGGAGGGTCCAGGGGGAGCGGCTCGGGGAGGCGGGGATCGAGACGAATGCCGAGATGGATGTGGCCACGCTCCGGCACCATGTGGAGGTCGCCCCCGGGACCGCCGAACTGCTGCAGGCCGCTCACGGGCGCCTCGGATTCTCGGCGCGCGGGTACCACCGGATCCTCCGTGTGGCGCGAACGATCGCGGATCTGGCGGGCTCGTCGCGGGTACGGCCGGAGCACGCAGCGGAGGCACTCCACTTCCGTGAGCTCGACCGGCCGGCGGAGGCTGTGGCGTCAGGGTAGGGGAGGGCGATGCAGCATGCGGGGGGCTTCAACGGACCCTCTCGAGCCTACAGGTTGTAGCCTACGTGGCGAGAGGCTCGCCTGGCTCGCCCTCCTCTCCTTTCCATCGAGACGATGCCGCACTACCTCGACTTCGCAGCGACGTCCGCCCTCCGCCCCCTTCCGGTCATCGAGGCGGTACGCGACTACCTGGCGTCCAACGGCGCGACGCCGGGCCGGGGGAGCTACGGCGTTGCCGTCGAGGCGGGGCGCCGGGTCTTCGAGGCGCGTCGGGCGGTTCTCGAACTCCTCGGACTCCCGGGCGACGCATCGCGGCTGACCTTCAGTCCGAATGCGACGACTTCGATCAACCACGTGCTGAACCGTGTGCTCGGACCCGGGGACGCCGTGGTCGTGACCGATTTCGACCACAACAGCGTGCTGCGTCCCGCCGCCTGGCTCGAGCGGAACGCCGAGGTGCAGGTGCGACATGTGCACGGGCACGCCGACGGAACGCTCGACTTCGCGGCACTCCGGAATGCGCTCCCCGGCGCACGGTTGCTGACGATCAACGCGGTGTCGAATGTGCTCGGAACCGTTCTCCCCGTGGCGGAGCTCGTGGAAGAGGCGCATGCCGAAGAGGTGCTCGTCCTCGTCGATTCGGCCCAGGCGGCCGGCCATCTGGAGATCGACTACGGCGAGGCCGACTTCGTGGCGTTCACCGGACACAAGGGGCTGCTCGGACCGCAGGGTACGGGAGGGCTCTGGGTCCGCCCCGAGATCGATATCGAACCGCTGATCGCCGGCGGCACGGGGGGCGATTCTCTCAACCGGGAAATGCCGAGGGCGTTCCCCGATCGGCTCGAGGCCGGCACCCTCAACGGGCCGGGGTTGGCGGGCCTGGCGGCGGGGGCGAAGTGGGTCCTCGAGCGCGGTGTGGCCCCGCTCCACGCCGAGACCCGGCGTCTCAAGGAGATCCTGCACGAGGGCCTGTCGCGCATCCCGGGCCTCACCGTCCTCTCGCCGCTCGCCCCGGAAGGAGCGCCGATCGTGACGGTGGCGTCGGCCGAGATCGATGCGGCGACACTCGCCGGGCAACTCGATCGTCATCACGATGTCCAGGTCCGCGCCGGACTGCACTGCGCTCCCGAGGTGCATCGACTTCTCGGCACGACCGCGACGGGCGCACTCCGATTCTCTCTGGGATGGGCGAGCACGGACGAAGATGTGGAGGTGGCCCTCCGGGCGACGAGAGAGGTGCTCCAATCGTCCGCACTCCCCCTCCGGTCGGGGGCGTGACCCGGATGCGTGCCTTTCTGGCGCTCAATTTCCTGAAGAAGGAACGAAGACGGCTGCACCGCGCCGCGGGTGCACTCCGCGATCGGGATCTGCCGGTTCGCTGGATCGATCCCGATCACTACCACATGACGCTCAAGTTTCTCGGCGACCTCGGCGAGGCCCGAATCGAGCCGGTGCGCGAGGTCATGGCCGGTGTGGCGGCCACCACGCCACCCTTCGTGGGTCGCTTCGGCGCCTGGGGAGCCTACCCCACAATCCGGCTTCCCGAGGTGCTCTGGATCGGGGTGGAGGCCTCGCCCGAGTTGCGCTGCCTCAAGCAGGATCTCGAGTGGGGTCTCGCCGAGCACGGATTCGGCCGGGAGACGCGAGCCTTCCACCCGCACGTGACGCTTGGGCGTGCCCCCGCGGAGGCCGTCGCGGGTGCGTTTCGAGGCCTCGACGACCTCGTGGCCGAGCTCGATCCTCCGGGCGATTTCTCGGTTCGCGCGATCGATCTCATGCGGTCGAGCCGGGTCCGGGGTGAGGTGCGATACTCGGTGATCGAATCGGTCCGTCTGGCGGGAGGATGAGGTGAGAGGATGTGCACGTGGATGCCTGGGCGTGGTCGGTGGCCTCACCCTCCTCCTCGTCGTGGCGTGGGGTGGATGGCGTTTCGGCGGAACGATCTTCCCCCGCATCGAGGGGTGGATCGTGGCCGGGCCCGCACCGAACGAGAGCGCGTCGGTGCCGTCGCAGGAGATCGCCGATGATGCCCTCGCGCGCTTCAACTCATTCCGGGTGGGGAGCTCGGGGGACTCGGTCTTCTCGCTGACCGACCTCGAGCTGACCTCGATCGTCCGTCACGCCCTCCCGGGGCTCATGCCCGACGGCGTCCGGGATGCCACCGTCGAGGTGGGCGAGGATCGCATCCTCCTCTCCGCACGCGTCGCGCTCGACGCCTTCTCGGAGATCGCGGCGGTGCGTGATGTCTCGGCCTTCCTCCCCGACACCGTCCAGATCGAGATGACGTCGTCGCTCCTCCGGCTCGATGCCCATCACGCGGCTCTGGTGGTGGATGGGGTCACGGCGGCGGGGATGCCGCTACCCGATCGCCTCATCCCCGATATCCTCTCGGCGCTCGGACGGACCGAGCGTCCGGGACTTCCATCGACTGCGCTCGCTCTTCCCCTTCCCCCGGGGATCGGCCGTGCCTACACCGCCGAGGGCGCCCTCGTCTTCGAGTCGACGGAGTAGCCGGTGGCCCGCATCCTGATCGTCGATGACGAGGCTTCAATCCGGGGCGCGATCCGGCAGATCCTCGAGTACGAGGGCCATGAGGTCGAACTCGCAGAGGACGGGATGGAGGCGCTCGACCGCTTCGCGCGGAGGCCCGCCGATCTCACCTTTCTCGACATCAAGATGCCCGGCCTCGACGGGATCGAGACGCTCACGCGACTGCGAGCGGAAGACCCGGAGGCTCTCGTCATCATGATCTCCGGGCACGGCACGATCGAGACAGCGGTCGAGGCGACCCGCGCAGGAGCATTCGACTTCCTCCAGAAGCCTCTCGACTCCGACCGCCTCCTCGTCACCGTGCGCAATGCGTTGCGCTTCCAGGGGCTCGCGGAGCGCGTGGAACGCCTGGAAGACGAGGTCCGGTCGCGTCACGAGATCGTGGGAGAGTCGCGCGCGATCACCCTCGTGCTCGAACGGGTGGAGCGCGTGGCACCGACCGGGGCACGCGTGCTCATCACCGGAGAGAACGGGACGGGCAAGGAGCTCGTGGCCCGTGCCATCCACACCCTCTCGCCCCGCGCCTCCGGTCCCTTCATCGAGGTCAATTGTGCCGCGATCCCGCGTGAGCTGATCGAGTCGGAGCTCTTCGGTCACCTGAAGGGCTCCTTTACCGGTGCCTTCGAGGATCGCGTGGGTCGCTTCGAGGAGGCGGACGGGGGCACCCTCTTCCTCGACGAGGTCGGCGACATGTCACTCGACGCCCAGGCGAAGGTGCTGCGAGCTCTCGAAGAGGGCGTCGTGACACGGGTGGGAGGCGGCCGCCCGATCGACGTCGATGTCCGCGTGATCGCCGCGACGAACAAGGAGCTCACCGACGAGATCGAGTCGGGCAACTTTCGAGAGGACCTCTACTATCGCCTCAACGTCGTACCGATCCACCTTCCCCCGCTCCGTGAGCGCCGGGGTGATATCCCGATGCTCGTGCGCCACTTCTCCGCCTCGGGCGCACACCACAGGCGGCGTGAGTTCAGCACCGAAGCGATCGCACGCCTCACCACCCTGGATTGGCCCGGCAATGTGCGCGAACTGCGCAACACGGTGGAGCGACTGATGATCCTCTCGGAGGGAGAGCGGGTCGAAGAGGGGGATGTCGAACGCCTCGCCGGCGCGGGGGGGATGCCCGAGGGGGCGAACCTCCATGACGTGGAGACCTTCATGGAGTTCAGGGAGAGCGCCGAGCGCAGCTTCATCCGGCGCAAACTCCGCGAGAATGGGTGGAATATCGCGGAGACCGCCCGCCGCATCGAGATGCCCCGTTCGAATCTCTACAAGAAGATCGAGAAGTACGAGCTTCGACGAGAAGGGTATTGAAGACGTACGGTGGTCCCCCCTTCGCCCTTCGGGTCAGGGCGGCGCGGGGCCATCTTCGTCGTTGGGACTCCTCGACGTAGCGACGGCCATGCCTTCGGAGCCCCGCCTTGAAGCGGACCCCGTGACGCGCCTGACGGGGACCGCCGTACGTCTTCAACACCCTTCCAGAGTGAGGGCGGGGCGCTGTACGCCTCTCGCGGGGGATCTTCAGCGGCCCATCATGATCTCGGCGCCGTTCTCCAGCCGGTAGAGCGCCTCCATCGTCAGGTAGTCAGCCGGTGTCGGGCGCGTCGCGGTGTTGTACGGATACATCAGGTCGCGCTCCGCATTCGAGTGGGGCAGGCCCAGCGCATGCCCCATTTCGTGCGCCGCCGTGAGGAGGACCGCTCGAGGATCCAGGACCCGATCGGGGCCGAGAGGTGCGTGTGTGACGAGGGTGAACTCGAGAACTCGCATCCCGACCTCCTCTCCTTCGCGCGACCACTCGGTCCGGGCGCGCCCGAGCTCGGTGTCGGTCAGATTTCTCACCCAGCGGACCGTGAAGTCCTCCCGTCCGGGGCGATCCGAACGCGCCACGCGGAGGGGGAGGGGGGAGTTCTGCCACGCGAGGATTCCCTGCGCTGCGGCGGACTGAAAGGCGCGCGCGATGTCGTCGTCGAGTCCCGGCGGGCGGGGGACACGGATCCGGATCTCCCCCACCGATCGTTCCCATCGTACCGCGCGGGTGTCCCCCCGCTCGCGCAACCCTTCGCAGAGGTATCCGGAGCGTGCACACACCCGGGAGGCCGCGATACGTTTCCTCTCCGAGGCGACGTCGGTCGGTGAGGGGATCGTCGGATCGAGCGCGTCCACCACACCGACCGGTCCGCCTCCGGATGCGTCGGCGGGCGTCGGAGCGGGAGGATCGGCGGCTCTGCGCACGAGTGTCGCGACCCCGACGAGGAGGACGACGAGGGCGGCGACGGCGAGGCGTGAGGTGGAGGCGCGCACGGGGGTGGGGGCTCGGGGCTCGAGGCGGGAACATCATGGGGAGGTTCGGGCCGCCGCGACAGCGCACGCCGCGCTCCGCGCCCCCCGCACGGATCCCCGCGCGCGTCCTCCGGGTTGTATTCGAGGGAGGGGGAGAGCTATATCGACGGGAGGGCCGAGCGTCGGCTCCCGGATCGTGACTCATCAGCGAGGCCAAGGTGGACGAGCGGAGAGAACACCCGCGGGATGCAGGCGGCACCCCCGAACCGGAGGGGCGTCGCTGGCGTGTCGTGCGGCTCACACTCGACGCGGCGGGCTCGATCGTGGTGGCCTTCGTCCTCTTTCTCGGGATTCGGTCGATGGGGGTCGAGGCCTTCAAGATCCCCACGGGGTCGATGGAGTCGACGCTCCGCGTTGGAGACTTCCTCCTCGTCAACAAGGCGGTCTATGGAGCCCGTGTCCCCTGGATCGGACTCAGGCTCCCGGCGCTGCGTGAGCCCCGACGCGCCGATGTGATCGTCTTCCACCCCCCGCACGAGCCGGATCGGAACTACGTCAAGCGCGTCGTGGGGATCCCGGGGGACACGCTCCAGATGCGGAACAAGCAGCTCGTGGTGAATGGAGTCCGGGTCGAGGAGCCCTACGCGATTCATGTCGATCGGAATCACGACGCGGTGCATCCCGGGATGCGTTGGCAGCGGAATCATCTGATCGCGCGGGCGCCCTCGGCAGCGTACGCTCCCTCCCGCGACACGTGGGGACCGATCGTGGTTCCCCCCGGGCGTTACTTCGTCCTCGGAGACAACCGCGACAACAGCGAGGACTCACGGTATTGGGGGTGGGTCGATCGGGACCAGATCCGGGGTCGACCCTGGTTCGTCTACTACTCCTGGGATGGGGAGCGCGCCCGGAAGCGGGGGTGGCCGGCCGGGATCCGGTGGCGGCGCATCGGAGAACCGATCCGATGACCCACGCCGAGCATCCCTCCCCGCCGGGCAGCGCCACGGAGCTTCGATAGGCCGATTCCTTCACCCGAGAGTGCACGGCACGCATGTCCTTCGAATCACGGCGAGGCACCTTCCCCGGGGGATCGCTCGACCAGTACCTGAGGGAGATCAGCGAGTACCCGCTGATCAGCCGCGAGGAGGAGGCGCGTCTCGCACAGAGGATCCGGGAGGGTGATTCGGAGGCGCTCGACAAGCTCGTTCGGTCGAATCTCCGCTTCGTCGTGTCGGTGTCGAAGAAGTACCAGAATCAGGGGGTTCCGCTGGCCGACCTGATCAATGAAGGGAATCTCGGGTTGATCCGCGCCGCAGGGAAGTTCGACGAGACGAAGGGGGTCAAGTTCATCTCGTATGCGGTGTGGTGGATCCGCCAGGCGGTTCTCCAGGCGCTCGCCGAACAGAGTCGGATCGTGCGCGTGCCCCTCAACCGGGCGGGTGCGCTTCATCGCATCGGTCGGCAGTCTTCCGCGCTCCTGCAGCAGCTCGGACGCGAGCCGACCGCCGAGGAGATCGCGGCGGAGCTGGACATGCCGAAGGAGGAGATCGAACGCACTCTCTCGATCGGCCGGGGTCACCTCTCCCTCGACTCGCCTCTGAGCCCGGAGGAGGGCAACCGGCTCCTCGACTACCTTCCCGACCAGCTCTCTCCCGGACCCGAGGACGAGACGTATGAGCGGGCGCTCCGCGAACGGATCGACGAGTTGTTGAGTTCGCTCAAGGAGCGTGAGGCCAAGGTGCTTCGGCTCTACTTCGGACTCGATGAGCAGGAGCCGATGACGCTCGAGGAGATCGGCACGCTCCTCGGGGTCACGCGGGAGCGGGTGCGACAGATTCGCGAGGATGCGCTCAGACGGCTCCGTCATGCATCGAGGGCCCGCTTCCTCGAATCGTTCCGCTGAGAGAGGGGCGTGCGGCCGGGACGACGGGCGTTGCACACCTCGGGTCGTGAACACCGTTGACCGCTTGGCGTCTCGTGTCTATCGTAGATAGCTCTGCGTTCAATGCCCAAGCAGGCCCCGAGATGAAGACGTACACACCGAAAGCCAACGAGATCGAGCGTGCATGGCACGTGGTCGACGCCGGGGACAAACCCCTCGGCCGTCTTGCCACGGAGATCGCACGCGTGCTTCGTGGAAAGCACAAGCCTTCCTTCACCCCGCATCTCGATGTGGGGGACCACGTCATCGTGATCAACGCCGAGAAGGTGTTCCTCACGGGGATGAAGGAGTCCCAGAAGACATACTTCCGGCACTCCGGGTACATGGGAGGAGAGCAGCACATCCCCTTCGAGCGGATGCGCGACGCCTTCCCCGAGCGCGTGATCGAGCTCGCCGTCAAGGGGATGCTCCCCAAGAACACGCTCGGGCGTCAGATCCGGAAGAAGCTCCGGGTGTACAAGGGTCCCGACCACCCGCACGAGAGCCAGAACCCGCAGCCGCTCGAGATTCGCTGATGAGCCAGGATCAGATTCAGACCGTCGGTCGCCGCAAGTCCGCTTCCGCCCGGGTCATCCTCCGCCCGGGTCGCGGAGAGTGGACGATCAACGACCGGCCGCTCGAGGACTACTTCCCGCGTGCCACGCTGCAGGCGCGGGTAGCCGAGCCCCTCACCGTCACCGACCTGGACGGTCAGTACGACGTCTTCGTGCGTGTCCGGGGGGGAGGGCTCACCGGGCAGGCGGATTCGGTCCGACTGGGGCTGGCTCGTGCGCTCGTCGAGGTGGACGAGGATCATCGCCCGGTGCTGCGTGCCGGCGGGATGCTCACGCGGGACTCCCGCAGCGTCGAGCGCAAGAAGCCGGGGCAGCCCAAGGCTCGCAAGAAGTTCCAGTTCTCGAAGCGTTGATATTTCCGGAGGCGCATGCCTCCCCCGTCACCCCATGAGGTGTCGGGTAATCCTGACCGGGGCGTATATCGGCCCCACCGAAAGAGATCACGAATGGAGAAGCCAGGACTCAGCCAGCTCCTCGAGGCGGGTGTCCACTTCGGGCATCAGACCCGCCGGTGGAATCCCAAGATGCGCCGCTTCATCTTCACCGAGCGCAACGGGATCCATATCATCGACCTCCGGATCACCCTCGATCGACTGAACGAGGCGGAGGAAGCGGTCCGCAAGGTCGTCCTCGACGGCAAGCGCGTCCTCTTCGTCTGCACCAAGAAGCAGCTCCGAGAGATCGTCGAGGTCGAAGCGCAGCGGTGTGGCGCGCTGCACGTCACCGAACGGTGGCTCGGCGGGATGCTCACCAACTTCCAGACGATCCGGAAGCAGATCGCGCGGCTGAAGGAGCTCGAGCGCGGCCAGGAAGAGAACGCCTTCGAGTTCTACACCAAGAAGGAGCAGCTCCTCCTCGACCGCGAGCGCACCAAGCTCGACAAGTACCTCTCCGGGGTGAAGGAGATGGGGCGGCTGCCGGGCATCCTCTTCGTGATCGACGCCCGTCGCGAGTACATCGCGGTGAAGGAGGCGCGGAGACTTGGAATCCCGGTCATCGCCCTCACCGACACCAATGCGGACCCCGATCCGATCGACTACCCGATTCCGGCGAACGACGACGCGATTCGCTCGGTCAGTCTGCTCACCCGGGTGATCGCGGATGCGATCGAGTCGGCGCGCCGGGAGGCCCCCTCCGAGAAGCCGGCCGAGGAGGTCGAGGCGACGACGTACTCGACCGAGACGGGGGAGACGAAGGATGAGGCGGCTGCGGCCGCTCCGCCGAAGCGGCGCCGGCCGCGCAAGCGCCGCCCGAGGCCCGAGGTGATCGCGCAGATCACCTCCAGTGACGAGGAGGGGGATGACGCCTCCGCCTCCGGGGACGATGTGGACGACGCGGAGAGTTGACCCACTCTCCACGGCTCCCCGGAGTCTGAAGAGGCGGTCGTCGGACGATTCCCCATCGGGGTCTCGATCCGACCCGCCTCTTCGTTTGAATTCGATGACGAACGATCCACGACCGAACCACGGCTGACGACGAGATGGCGATCACTGCCAGGGAAGTAAAAGAACTTCGCGACCGCACCGGCGCGGGGATGATGGATTGCAAGAAGGCACTCGAGGAGACGGATGGCGCGATGGAGAGCGCCATCGATCTCCTCCGCTCGCGCGGCGCTGCCAAGGCGGCGAAACGTGAGGACAAGTCCGCGCTCGAAGGTGCGATCGGAACGTACGTCCATCACTCCGGGAAGGTCGGGGTGATGGTCGAAGTCAACTGCGAGACCGACTTCGTCGCCAAGACGGACGACTTCCAGGGTCTCGCGCGCGACCTCGCGATGCATATCGCGGCGGCGCGTCCGATCTCGGTGAGCGTCGACGCGATCCCCGCCGAGGAGATCGAACGCGAGCGTGCGGTGTACGCGGCGCAGGTCGAGACGGAGGGGAAGCCGGAGAAGATCCGCGAGAAGATCGTCGAGGGGAAGCTCGCGAAGTGGTTCAAGGAGGTGGCGCTCCTCGAACAGGGTTTCGTGAAGGACCCCGACCAGAAGATCTCGGATCTCATCACCACCGTTTCGGCGAAGACGGGTGAGAAGATCGAGGTCGCTCGTTTCGCCAGGTTCTCGATCGGCGATTGAGTCGTACCGGCCCGTCTCCTCGTGGCGTCGGGCCGACTTTGTACCCGCGGGAGAGGCGTATGAGCAAAGCAGCGTACAGCCGGGTCCTTCTCAAGCTTTCGGGTGAGGCGCTGGCCGGCGAGAGAGGCTTCGGGATCGAGCCGGAGGTCGTGAACCGCCTGACGGACGAGATCAAGTCGATCTCGGCGATGGGGGTCTCGCTCGGTCTCGTGATCGGGGGCGGCAACATCGTCCGGGGTGCGATGGCGTCCCGCAAGGGGATGGACCGGGTACAGGCGGACTACATGGGGATGCTCTCGACGGTGATCAACGCGCTCGCCGTGCAGGATCTCCTCGAGCGCAAGGACGTCGAGACGCGGGTGATGACCGCGATCCGGATGGACGAGATCGCCGAACCCTACATCCGTCGCCGCGCCATGCGGCATATGGAGAAGGGCCGGGTAGTGATCTTCGCGGCCGGCACCGGGAACCCCTACTTTTCGACCGACACGGCAGCGGTGCTCCGTGCGATCGAGATGGAGTCCGAGGTGGTCATCAAGGCGACCCGGGTCCAGGGGATCTACACCGCGGACCCGAGGACCGACCCCGACGCGGAATTCCTGCCGCAGGTGTCGTTCCATGAGGTGATGACCCGGCAGCTCGCGGTGATGGATGCCGCCGCGGTCTCTCTCTGTCGGGAGAATGATCTCCCCATCATCGTGCTCAATCTGGAAGATCGCGGTGCGGTCGAGTCCGCGATCCGGGGCGAGCGGGTGGGGACGCTCGTGTCGGGAGACTAACCCACGCAACGAGGCTGGAAGGATGTCGACGATCAGGGAAGCTGAGGAGAGGATGGAGGAAGCCCTCGACGCGATGGCTCGCGAGTTCTCCTCGGTGCGCACGGGCAAGGCCACGCCGGCCCTCCTCGACACCGTCCGTGTGGAGGCGTACGGGGGAAAACTCCCGATGAATCAGGTGGCCACGGTGCATGCGCCCGAGCCGGCCCTCCTCGTGGTTCAGCCCTTCGACAAGACGCTCCTCCCGGATATCGAGAGAGCGATCATGCAGGGTGGGCTGGGCCTCAATCCCGCGAATGACGGCAATATCATCCGGATTCCGATCCCCCCCCTGAATGAGGAACGACGGGGCGAACTCGCGCGCGTGCTTCACAAGATGGCCGAGGAAGGCCGGATCTCGCTCCGACACGCGCGCAAGCAGGCACGCGAGGAGATCCAGCGGCAGATGAAGGACCACGAGATCGGGGAGGACGACGGCCACCGCACACTCGATGAGATCGACAAGCTCACCCATACCTACACCGAACGGATCGACGAGCTTCTTGAGCGGAAGGAAGCCGAGGTGATGGCGATCTGATCGCGATTCCCTCCCTCCCCGCGCTTCCGAGATGAGTCGACCCGGAGATCTCGTCACACGTCTGGGCGTGGTCGTGCTCGGTATCCCGGTGGTCCTGGGTGCTCTCTTCCTGGGTGGGTGGGTCCTCGGAGCGATGATGGCGACGGTTGCCTTCGTGGGTGCGCTCGAGTTCTACAAGCTGCGCGCGATGAGCGGTGAATCTCCCATCGCCGCGCTGGGCGCGCCGGGCGCGGCGGCGGCGGTCCTCCTCGCCACGGCCTTCCCTGCGGTCGCCGACTTCGGCGGGTTGGCGCTGGGGCTCCTCCTCGGACTCTATGCGATCGGCTTCGTCGTGGCGCTTCTCCTCCGATGGCCTGCCGACTCTCCCGTCGGCGCGGCGTCGACGACGGTGTCGGGGGTGCTCTATGTCGGGATCCCCCTCGCCTTCGTCCCGATCCTGCGGAGTCTGCCGGAGCTTCGCAGTGACGCCATCGCGGAGGGAGTGCTCCCCGGGATGGGATTCATCCTCCTTCCCCTCCTCGTGACGTGGGCGAACGACTCGGCGGCCTACTTCACCGGACATGCCTTCGGACGCACCCGGCTCGCGCCCTCGCTCTCCCCCGGGAAGACGTGGGAGGGGGCGATCGGGGGACTCCTCGGTGCGGCGGCGGCGGCGGTCGCCTCCTCGCTCTGGTTCCTGAACGAGATCCCGGACCTCGCCGTCGCGCCGGTGCAGGCGGCGCTGATCGGGGTGGGGATCGGGATGGCCGCCCAGGTGGGCGATCTCGTGGAGTCTGCGCTCAAGCGTGAGGCGGGTGCCAAGGACTCGGGACGTGTCTTTCCGGGGCACGGAGGGGTGCTTGATCGGGTGGATTCACTCATCTGGAGTTTTCCCTTTACATGGCTGATGCTCGAATTCGTGGGGGTCCTGCGGTGAACGCTCCGATCAGGATCGCGCTCCTCGGCGCAACCGGCTCGATCGGCCAGAGTGCGCTCGCCGTGGTGCGGCGGCATCCCGAGCGCTTCCGCGTGGTCGCGCTCTCCGCGCATCGGCGCGTGGATGACCTGGCCGCACTCGTCCGGGAGTTCACGCCGGAGCACGTCGTGGTCTCCGACGAAGAGGTGCCCCTCCCTCCCGGGGGAGGCGGGTGGAGGCGAGGCGCCGAAGCGGTGAGCGACCTGGTGAGGCTCGACGAGGTCGACGTCGTCGTGAATGCGGTGATGGGCGCGGCGGGTCTCGCCCCGACCCTCGCTGCGGTCTCGAGCGGAAAGCGTCTCGCGCTCGCCAACAAGGAATCGCTCGTGGCGGGGGGCGACCTGGTGCTCGACGCCGCGCGGCGGGGTGGGGGAGAGATCGTGCCGATCGACTCCGAACACAGCGCGATCCTCCAATGCCTGGCGGGGTGCGATCGCGGCGCGGTGCGGCGGATCGTGCTGACGGCGTCGGGCGGACCCTTCCGGGGGCGGTCGAGGGAGGAGCTCGCGGATGTGACCCCCGCCGATGCGCTCGTGCACCCGACGTGGCAGATGGGTGCGAAGATCACGATCGACTCCGCCACCCTGGCGAACAAGGCGCTTGAGGTGATCGAGGCGCACCTCCTCTACGGTCTCGACTACGACCAGATCGACGCCGTCGTTCACCCCCAGTCGATCATCCACTCCTTCGTCGAATTCGTCGATGGTTCGGTGCTCGCGCAGGTCGGTGAGCCCACGATGGAACTCCCGATCCTCTACGCCTTGAGCTGGCCGGGGCGGATCCCGGACCCGGCGTTGCAGGGGTACGACCCGGTGGCGTCGGGACCGCTCACCTTCGAGGCGATCGACGAAGAGGCCTTCCCCCTCTTCAGGGTCGGTGTCGAGGCGGGGCGTCAGGGTGGTGTGGCCACGGCGGCCTTCAATGCGGCCAACGAGGTTGCGGTGGCGGCATTCCTCGAAGAACGACTTCACTTCTGCGAGATGGCCGAGGTGGTGGCGCACGCGATCCAAGTGGTGGGATGCGGGGTACCCACCTCGATCCAGGAGGTCGTGGCAGCCGACGCGGAAGCTCGCGAGGCGGCGGCTTCGGCGATTGCACTCAATCGAAGGAACTCGACGACACGATGACGATTCTGGCAACGATTATCGTCCTTGGCGTGCTCATATTCATCCATGAGCTCGGGCACTTCCTTGCGGCCAAGGCGATGGGGATCGGGGTGGAGCGCTTCTCGATCGGACTCGGTCCCGGGCTCTTCGGGTTCACGCGCGGGGAAACCGAATACGTCATCTCGGCGATCCCCCTCGGCGGGTATGTGAAGATGCAGGGGATGAATGACGAGCTGATGGAGGCGATCGAGGGGGGAAGGGCTCCCGAGGCGGACGCACGGGACCGATCGAAGGACTACGATTCCAAGCCCGTGCTCGCCCGCGCTTTCGTGATCTCCGCGGGTGTCCTGATGAACTTCGCCTTCGCCTTCGGGGTGTACGCCTCCATCGTGGGGGTGTGGGGCTATCAGGAGCAGAACACGACGCGCGTCGGAGATGTGCGCGGGGAACTCCTGCCGGCCGGGACGGAGGCGCTCGCGGGGGTGCCGATCGGATCGGAGATCACCCGGATCGGATCGGAGACGACCGAGGATTGGGGCGATGTGCGGGACGGGCTCTACGAAGCCCCGACGGGGGCTCTCGAGGTCGAGACGCGCAACCCCGCACGCACCTTCGAGATCCGCGTTCCTGCCGAGCGGGAAGCGCGCGCGCGCCTCGCGGGAGCCCTCACCTGGTGGGTCGAGCCGCGCGTCGGCCTCGTCACGCCGGGTTCGCCCGCGGACCGCGCGCGCCTCGAGTCCGACGACCTCATCGTCGCGGTGGAATCGCGCGAGATCGACACCTGGTCGGAGCTGGTGGCCGCGATCCGTGCGCGCCCGGATGTCGAGACGGCGATCACTCTCGAGCGCAATGGGGCGCGTCTCACACGCACCGTGACACCGCAGGCGACCGAGGAGGTCGACCCGATCACCGGGGAGCGCGTCACCGTCGGCACGATCGGGGTCGGGTTGGCGATCGACCCCGATGCGGTGGTCTACGAGCGCGCGAGTCCGGGCGAAGCGATCGTCTTCGGATACCGCGAGACGGTTGCGGTCTCGGGCCAGATCCTCGGATTCCTCGGAGGGCTCTTCACCGGAGATGTCTCGCCGCGCAGTATGGGGAGTATCGTGACGATCGGTTCCGCGTCAGGACAGGCGGCCGAACTCGGCATCCAGGCCTTCCTCCGCTTCATGGCGCTCTTCAGCGTCAACCTCGCGATCCTCAACCTCCTCCCGATCCCCGTCCTCGACGGCGGTCACCTCGTCTTCCTGGGGCTCGAGGCGGCGCGCGGGAGGGCGGTGTCCACCGAGCAGCGCATCCGTTGGACGAATCTCGGATTCATGGTGCTCATGGGGATCATGGTCTTCGCGCTCGGCAACGATCTCCTCCGGCTCGTCGGGCTCTGACGCTCCGGCGCTCCGCTACGACGGAGGTGCGGGAGCGGCGCACCCGAGCGTGAACCACGGCGTGGGATCATCCTGCGTCGCCACATCCACGCGTCCCTCGAAGCCGGCACCCCTCAGCGCCGCCGCGACGACCCCGTGCGCGAGTGCGGGTCGATTCGATTCCGCCGAGAGGTGAGCGAGAACCACCGTCTCGAGGGAGGAGTGGAGGAGTTCGCACGCGAATTGTGCGGCGGCGTGGTTGGAGAGGTGGCCGTGACTCGAGCGGATGCGGGCCTTCACACTCCACGGATACGGCGCATCCTGCAGGAGCGCCTCATCGTGGTTCGCCTCGAGGATGAGGGCGTGGCACCGCGAGAGCGCCAGACGAATCCCCGCCGTCGGGCGGCCGAGATCGGTCGCGATCCCGAGCCGGAGCGCCGAGGCGGGATCGATGACCGAGACGCCGACCGGGTCGACCGCGTCATGCACTGTCAGGAAGGGTTCAATGCGGAGGCCACCGATCGCGAAGGGGTGTCCGGGGCGGTACGCATGCAGCGTCTCGGTACCCCGAAAGAGTCGAGCGCACGCCTCGCGCGTGCCATCGGTGATCCAGATGGGGGTCGAGTGGCGGCGCGCGAAGACGCCGATCCCCCGGGTGTGATCGCCGTGATCATGCGTCACCACGATCCCGTCCACGCCGTCGGGTGAGACTCCGATTGCCGCGAGGCGGCGGGCGAGCTCTCGCGCACTGAAGCCGGCATCGACGAGCACGCGGGTGTTCGCGACCTCGATGAGGGTGGCGTTCCCGCGGCTCCCGCTGCCGAGGATGGTGAACCTCAAGGCGTCTCCCTCTCTCCGCCTGCGCCGTGCACCTCGGCGTGGAGCCGTCGGAGGATCCGGATGACGCCCGGCGACGGGAGCTGATAGCGCCGTGCCATCACGGCGCGCATCGCGTCCTCGAAGCGGTCGAGCCGGTAGGCGTCGATTCCGCGGGAGGTCACCCACGAGAAGGGCGGAATCCGCGCAGCCACGAGGCCGCCGGTGGCGATCTGGGACCCCGCCCCGAGGGTCGCGCCCGAGGGGATGAGCGTCCCGATCCCCGTCTTCACATGGTCACCGATCATGCACCCGAGCTTGACGAGACCCGAGTCGACCCTCCGGTCGGGGAGTTCGACCTTGACGGTCGCGTAGTCGTTCCGGAGATCGGAGTTCGTGGTTCCCGCGCCGAGGTTGACCCACCGCCCGACGAGCGCGTGTCCGAGGTGTCCGTCGTGTGCCTTGTTTGCCCACCCGAGGAGGATCGAGTCGGCGATCTCGCCATGCACCTTCGAGACGGGTCCGATCGAACTCCTGGCGACGGACCCACCGAGCACCCAGGTGTCCCATCCGAGGTGGAGCGGGCCCGAGAGGCGGGCGGGTCCCGACACACGAACCCCCTGATCGAGCCGGATCGCGCCTTCACGCGCGTCGAGGATCACGCCCGGGCCGATATCGACATCCTCGTGCGTCCAGACGGGGTGTCCCCGTTCGATCCAGGCGCTCGGATGCCCCTCGTACCGATGGTGGGTGGGGGTGCCGTCCGGTCCGAGTCCGTGGAATGCGTCGAGGTCGGCCGCGAGGAGGGCGGGGTTGTGTTCGATCAGCGACCACGGGGCATCGAGCCAGACCCCTTCGAGCGCCGCGACCGGGACCTCTCCGTCGTCGGCCCGGATCGCGGGGGCGTCCGCCGAGGTGCGCCCATCCGGGAGATCTCCTGGTGCGATGGGGAGGCGACGGCCCGGAGGGAGCCAGAGTCCGGCGTAGCGTCCCGCCACCTCGATGACGCCGGGGCGTGGCCCGAGCGGCGGAGGGGGGGTGTTCAGGAGGGGGATCGCCCGGCTGTTCCAGAAGAGAGTCCCCTCCGCCCCGGCGTCCGCCGGAGCGATCACGGTGCGGCCGGATCCTTCTTCCTCGAACCCTTCGAGCGCACCGCGCGCGAGCACACCGGCACACACCGATCCCGACCATCGTTCGATCCGCTCGGTGACCGTGCAGACCCCGACTCTCAGACTCGCGATCGGGCGCGTGGACGTCACCACTCCCCACGCGGCGTCCGGGGCGCGTTCGACCATGAGGAGGTGTGGCTTCATGCGATCGACCTCACAGCTGCGGGTCTCGAAAGGCGTCGGGGATCCCGGCGAGGAGATCCTTGAGGTCCCCCGCGCGCTCGCGCGACGTCACGAGGGTGACCCCCGCCGCACGGACCACGACGAGATCCTCGACGCCGAAGAGGACCACGGGGTCGTCCTCGGTCGCCACGATGCACCTCTCCGAATCGGAGACGAAGACCTCACCGAGGGTGACATTCCCCGCAGCGTCCGGCGTGCGCGTGCGCGCGAGCGCTTCCCAGCTCCCGACATCATCCCATTCGAAGGTCGCTTCCACCACCGCCACGCGGTCGGATCGTTCGAGGACCGCATGATCGACCGAGATCGAGGGCACGGCATCGAAGTAGGCCCCGATGTCACCACGCTCGAGGTGGACGAAGGCTCCGGCGATCGACGGGGCGTGAGCCCCGATCTCCTCGAGAAATCGATCGACTCGCCAGACGAAGACGCCGGTGTTCCAGAGGTACCCCTCCTCGAGATACCGGTGGACCGTCTCCGGACCGGGCTTCTCGTGGAATGCATCCACACGACGCGCGATCGTGCCGGCGGCCTCACCCATCTTCGCGCCGGGCTGAATGTAGCCGTACCCCCGTTCGGCGCGATCGGGACGGACGCCGATCGTGAGGAGATCCCCCGTCCTTGCCGCGATCCTCGAGGCGTGGTCGACGAGGTCGTGAAAGTTCGATTCGGGTGCGATGCGATGGTCGGCGTGAAGGGAGACGAGGACGGCATCGGGGTCGGTGCGGGCGATCGCCCAGGCGATCCGGGCGAGAACCGGCGCCGTACCGCGTGCGCGCGGTTCGGTGACGTATGCCCCATCCGGGAGTTCGCCGATTACGCTGCGGAAGGGGGCGACGAGGTCGGCCGTGGTGAGGATGCGGATCCGATCCGGTGGCGCGAGCCCGAGCGCCCGATCGATCGTGTCGCGGATCAGGGGACGATCCGACACGAGGGGGAGGAGCTGCTTCGGTCGCGTGGGCGTGCTCATCGGCCAGAAGCGCGCCCCGATGCCTCCGGCGAGGATCGCGACCCACCGTCGGACTTCGCCCGGTCGATCGTCGTCAGTCGAGAAGTTCACGGACCCGGGCGAGGAGCTTCTTGGGACTGAAGGGCTTCGTCATGAAGTCGGAGACACCGCGGCGATACGCCTCTTCGCAGTCCGCATCCTGACCCTTTGCGGTCAACATCACGATCGGCACCCCCACCCTCCCGGGCATCTTGCGGACCGCGCTGACGAGCGCGAGTCCGTCGACTTCGGGCATCATGAGATCGGTGACGACGAGGTCGAACGGCATCTCCCCCTCGAGGAGGTCGAGCGCCTGCCGTCCGTCGCACACCGCCGACACCTCGAAGTCCGCGGACTCGAGGAGGGTTGCAAGCACCCTCCGGATATGCGGCTCGTCGTCGGCGACCAGAGCGCGTCGGTGGGGAGGGGAAGGCGGTGAGAGCACGGATCGTTCGTCGCGAGGGGGGGAGCGCGGCGGAACGTACCCGTGGCCCCGAGGATAGTCAAGAAACACAAGGGGTTTGCGGGGTTGACGCGATCTCGAGGATTGCGGTAGCCTTCTCTGCACGCCACCTGATGTGGCTCGATCTCCACCGCGTCGTTCACCCCGTCCGGTACGGCTGTCTCCCGGGCAGTCCGTTCCCGGGTTCAAGCCCGAAGGATCATGCTCCGAAGCGCCCTCGATCTCCCATCTTCGGCGACCTGGCCGAAGTGCCGCGCGCTCCTCTCGTGTGCGGCCGGACTCGCCATGCTCCTCCTGGGGGCGTGTGGGGGAGACGATCCCTTCGCGATGGACTGGGCCGCCGATATCGACACCGTGACGCTCTTCTCGCTCGCGCGACCCGAACTGAACCTGGAGTCGGCGTACGACTTCTCGAACCGTCTCAAGGTCGTTGTCGAGGAGGCGATGGCGACCGGCTCGTGGGACATGGCGGTCGACGATGACGGCGAGTCGGTCTTCATCCTGGCTCCGGGGGCTCTCGGGGTCGATTCACGCGCAGGCCTCGCACCGATGCCCGGGATCACCTTCGATGGCCTCACCGAAGCCCCGCGTGACACCTCTCTCTACATCCGGGACAGGCGGATCGCCGTGCAGCCCGGGGATGTCTTTGCGGTGCGCACGCGCGAACTCCCCGGATTGTTCGGCGAAACGTGCGTCTTCTTCGGCAAGCTCGAGGTGCTCGAGACCGATCTCGAAGAGCGCACGCTCCGGTACTTCCTCGAATCGAGCCCGGTGTGCAACGACCGCAACCTGGTGCCGACGATCCAGTCGTCCACGCCGACCAGCTGATGCTCGATCTCCAGTCGTTGCGTGAGCACCCGGACGAGGTAGTAGAACGGCTCACCCGTCGGGGTGGCGCGTTCGAATCCCGCATCCGGGTGATCCTCGATCACGACCGCGAGCGGCGCGACGCACTGACCCGCGTGAATGAACTGAAGGCGCAGCGCAACGAGACGTCGCGGCGGATCGGTGAACTCAAGCGCGCGGGAGAGGAGGCGTCGGCGATGATCGTCGAGATGCGGGAGGTGGGCGAGGCGATCGCGGAGCTCGACGAGCGTGTGAGGGAGGCCGAAGCGGTGATCGCGGAGGAGCTCGCGGGGTTGCCCAACCTCCCGGCCGAAGTCGTCCCGGTGGGGGGCGAGGAGGCGAATCGGGTCGTCGATCACTCCGGTGAGCCCGCCGCCTTCGATTTCGCGCCTCGCCCGCACTGGGAGATCGCCGAGGCGCTCGGGATCCTCGACCTTCCCCGGGGGGCGAAGATCTCCGGGTCGGGGTTTCCCGTCCTCGTGGGACGGGGCGCGCGGCTGCAGCGAGGTCTCATCGACTTCTTCCTCAACCGCCATACCCGCCACTCCGGGTATGTGGAGCTCCGCGTGCCGTATTTCGTCACCCGCGAGGCGATGACGGGCACCGGGCAGCTCCCCAAGTTCGCCGAGGAGTCGTACCACGCCGAGCGCGATGACCTCTGGGCGATCCCGACCGCCGAGGTGCCCGTGACGAACATGCACCGCGACGAAATCCTCGAGATCGAGGATCTCCCCGTGCGCTACACCGCCTCCACACCGTGTTTCCGGCGCGAGGCGGGAGCCGCCGGGCGAGACACGCGGGGACTCCTCCGGGTGCACCAGTTCGACAAGGTCGAGCTGGTACGGTACGAAACGCCCGAGCGCAGCGCCGAGGCGCTCGAGGAGATGGTGCACGAGGCGGGGTGGCTCCTCGACGCCCTCGAGCTGCACTGGCGACGCGTCGAACTCGCCACGGCCGATCTCGGATTCTCGGCCTCGCGTACCTTCGACCTCGAGGTCTGGGCTCCCGGTGTCGAGCAGTGGCTCGAGGTCTCGAGCGTGAGCGACTTCGGGGATTTCCAGGCACGTCGTGCCGGGCTGCGCTATCGCCCGTCGGCCGGGGCGAAACCCCGATTCCTCCACACCCTCAACGGATCGGCTCTCGCGCTCCCTCGCGTGATGGCGGCCCTCCTCGAAACCGGACAGCAGCGCGACGGGAGCGTGGTGCTCCCCGCGGTGCTCGCCGAGGTTCTCGACTTCGACCGCCTCGAACCGTCCGGGGATTGAGGTGGAACGCCGGTGGTCGTTCGCGCTCGCCGTCCTCTTCATCGTTCTCCTCGGGTGGTACCTCGTCTACACCCAGCGGATCGTGAGCGCGCTCCGCGCCGACGCCGCGACGTATACCGAACTCTTCTCGGAGGTGCAGGGGGCGATCGCGGACCCCGATCCCGACCTCGACACCTCGCTCTGGGAGATCCAGGAGATCCTCCTCGCCACGGGGATCCCGATCGTGGTGGCGGGTCCGGCCGACACGGTGCTCGCCGTGCAGAATCTCCCCTTCGACGTCGATCTCGACTCTGCCGAAGATCAGGAGCGGATCCGGCGCTACATGCGTCGGCTCGATGTCGACCATCCCCCGATCGGTGATCCGACCCTTCAGCACATCCATTACGGGGACACGCCCGAGGTACGGAGCCTCGTTCTGATCCCATGGCTGCAGGCTGGCGGACTCGTGCTGACCGCGCTGATCGGGTTTGCGGTGATCCGGACGCAGCGGCGCGCCGAGGCCGAGCGCGCATGGACCGCGATGGCGCGTGAACTGGCGCACCAGCTGGGAACGCCGATCTCGTCGCTGCAGGGGTGGCTGGAGGTGATGCGGCTGCCCGAGAAGGAGCGTCCGGGGTCGCTCCGGGGATCCGATGTGGCCGACGCGCTCGAAGAGGACCTCCACCGCCTCGAGAGGATCTCGCGCCGCTTCGAACTCATCGGACGGGAGCCCGATCTCGAGCCGCTTCAACTTCACGAAGTCGTGGAGGACCTCGAGCAGTACCTCCGCGCACGTCTCCCGAGACTCGGCGCGGGCGTGACCTTCCGGGTCGAGGTCGACGATGCGCTCCCGCAGATCCGCGGCAACACCGTCCTCCTCACCTGGGCGCTCGAGAATGTGGTCAAGAACTCACTCGACGCCCTCGCGGGGACGGGGGGGAAGATCGCGTTGCGGGCCTACCCCGCCAATCAGTACGTGGCGCTCCGCATCTCCGACACGGGGCCGGGGGTGGATCCCGAGGTACGCGGTCGCATCTTCGATCCCGGAGTGACCACCAAGGCGAATGGGTGGGGGGTCGGGCTGGCACTCTCTCGCCGCATCGTGGAGGGGGTCCACGGGGGCCGGATCGAGCTATTGGAGGGGGCCGCGGATGGTGCGACGTTCGTGATCTACCTTCCGGCGCACAGCTGATCGACCGAGCCGTGCGTGATCTCGCACACTCGAGCCTCGTGCCCCCGCAGTGACCCCTTCCCCCTCTCTCGACCTCGAGACGCTCAACCCCGAACAACGCCTGGCCGTCGAGCATCTGCACGGCCCTGCGCTCGTCCTGGCGGGCGCGGGCTCGGGCAAGACGCGCGTCCTGACCACCCGGGTCGCACACCTCGTGCTCGAACACGGCGTCCCCCCCGACCGCATCCTGGCGGTCACCTTCACCAACAAGGCCGCGGGCGAGATGCGTGAGCGGATCGGGGGATTCCTGGGTGCTCAACCGCGCGGGATGTGGGTCGGCACCTTCCACGCGCTCGGCGCCCGGATCCTGCGTCGTCACGCCGACCGCCTGGGGTGGGTGAATCAATTCACCATCTTCGACGCGGAGCAGAGTCTCCGGCAGATCCGTCGGGCCCAGGAGGAGCTCGATATCGATGTGAAGCAGTGGAACCCGAAGGCGATCCGCGCGGAGGTGAGCGGGGCGAAGAATCATCTCGTGGGTCCCGACCGCTTCGCCCGTGAGAATGAAGGGAGCTTCGACCTCTTCACGCGGATGGTGTCGCGCGTGTTTCCGGTATATCAGAACATACTCAAGTCCCAGAACGCCATGGACTTCGACGACTTGCTCGTGAAGCCGGTAGAGATGCTGCAGGCCCACCCGGATCTCCTCGAACGGTATCGCGAGCGCTTCGCCTTCGTGCTCGTCGACGAGTACCAGGACACCAACCATGCGCAATTTCGATTCCTCGAACTCCTCGCCGGGGGGGCGGGCAACCTCATGGTCGTCGGCGACGACGATCAGTCGATCTACGGGTGGAGAGGCGCCGATATCCGGAATATCCTCGACTTCGAGACGAAGTGGGCCGATGCGCGGGTGATCCGGCTCGAGCAGAACTACCGCTCGTCCGAGGTCATCCTCCAGGCGGCCAACACGGTCATCGCCGCCAACCGTGACCGGAAGGGGAAGACGCTGCGGACCGATCGGAAGGGAGGGGAACCGATCACCCTCGTCGAATGCCTCGACGAGCGAGACGAGGCGCGCTGGATCACCGATGAGGTGAGGCGGAGGTACGACGATGGCGCCGCGCTGCATGCGTGGCGTGACTTCGCGATCCTCTACCGCACCAACGCCCAGTCACGCGCGCTCGAGGATGCCTTCCGCACGCGGGGGATCCCCTATCAGATCGTGGGCGGCGTGCGCTTCTACGAACGGCGGGAGATCCAGGATCTCCTCGCCTACCTGAGGCTCATCTCGAATCCCACCGATGGGGACGCCTTCGTGCGATGCGTGAACACCCCGAGACGCGGGATCGGAAGCGCCTCGGTCGAACGGCTCCAGGCCTTCGCCCGTGAAGGCGGCGCCGGCCTTCTCGAGGCGGCGTCACGGGCGAGCGCGTCGGATGCGATCCCGTCCGGGGGCGCCCGTCGACTCGAGGAATTTTCCGCGATGATTCGCGAGCTTTCGGCGCGCGCCTCATCGATGCGGGTGGGTGACATCCTCGAGGAGGTGATCGAGAGCATCGATCTCTACGCGGCGCTTCGCGGCGAAGGACCGGAAGGAGACGATCGGGTGGAGAATGTGAAGGAGCTCGTCGCGGGCGCCTTCGAATTCGATGTCGAACTCCTCGACGATCTCTCGGAAGAGGAGATCGAGGGCTTCAGTGAGCTCGACCTCTTCCTGCAGCGCGTGGCCCTCGTGGCCGACATCGACCGGGTGGATCCGGATGCCGACGCGGTGATGATGATGACGCTCCACAACGCCAAGGGACTCGAATTCCCCGTCGTCTTCATCGCCGGGCTCGAGGACGGACTCTTCCCGCTGGGACGTGCCTACGACGATCCCGGCGGTCTGGAGGAGGAACGGCGACTCTTCTATGTCGGCGTGACGCGGGCCGAAGAGGCGCTCATCCTGAGCCACGCCCGCCAGCGTCGCCGGGCGGGAGATCTCGTCTTCGGTCGGATCAGCCCCTTCGCCGAAGCGGTTCCGGACGACCTCGTACGGTCGATCCGGACCCCGACGCTCACCGCCTCGGCGGGATCGACTCCGCACCGCACCCGACGGGGCGACCGGCACCGGGACGGCTTCGTCACGGACGGCGTGCCGATCGATCTCGAGGACGAGCCGGTGGACCCGGATGCGCCCCGTTACGTGAAGGGCGAGCGCGTGGCGCACCCCACCTTCGGGTCGGGGTGCATCGTCGAGGTCTCGGGCTTCGGAAAGGACACCAAGGTCACCGTCGACTTCGACGACGTCGGACGGAAGAAGCTCCTCATTCGCTACGCGGATCTGGAGAAGGACTGGTTCTGACGTCCCCCCGTTCTCCCCACCATCGCGTCTCCCCACCGGGGAGGGGGAAGAAGCGGTCGGCCGTCGCGCGCACGCGGGCGTCGTCACGCCGACTTCGGGCACCGCTCGTGTCGAGACGCAACGAGGCGGCGAGGTGCAGCCGCTCTTCTCCGATCGGGTCTTCGCGGGCGGGTGCCGAGTCGTGGCGGTCGCGCAGATAGTCGATCACCGCGTCGAAGGAGAGCGCGAGGTATCGTCCGACATCGTCATCCGAGATGTCGTACCGCGAACGCTGGAGGATCTGATCGAAGAGACGGATCCAGCGCTGATCCGCCGAGGCGCGGATCATTCCGCGAAAGAAGAAGCGGTTGGTACGGAAGCCGAAGAGGGTCGAGGCGAGGACTCGGTCCATGAGTTCGTCGGCCGGCCGGTGATCGTGCTCGAGGATGATCCGTCGTGCGTGGAGGAGGTGGCCCTCGCCGACGTGCACATCCATCCGGTGCTCCCAGTACGTATGCCCGATCCCCGCCGTCGTTCTCGTGAAGAGGAGTTGACGCGGGACGTAGTAGTTGTGCGCGACGGTGTCGGCGGCGAGGTGAGCGAGATACCCCAGCGCCATCGCGCGGAGGGGATCGGTGTCGGCCTCGTCATGAATCTCTTCTCCCACATGCCAGTGATGGCAGTGGCGTCCTTCCGGGGCGTACTTCTTGGCGAGCGAGATGTCGGCGGCGACCGAGCCGTAGAGGAAGTGAATGGGGTGGCGCGTCAGGAGGAGGCCGATCGCCGGGGGGAGGAGGTGCGTCGCTCCGAGGACGAGATTGCCCAGGGCGATGTGCGTGCCGGGCCCCCACGCCAGCAGTGGATCGGGGATCGCGAACCAGGCGCCCACGAATGCCACGCTGCTCCAGATCCGGAGCGATGTCACCGGGGCGGCTCGTCCTCTTCGGAGTCTCGGGAGAAGCGCCGGGCTCCCGCCTTCACGCCGCGCATCGTCGAAGCGGTGTCGAGAAATGTGGTCTCGGCTTCACCCTGCACCACCTCCATGAGAGCATTGAACTCCTCGAGGCGCGACTCCATCTGTTCGGAGGCCTGTTCGATCCCGTGCGAGACGGCGTGCACCGCTCGATTCACCTTCTCGATATCGGTTCGCACCGAGGCGGAGATGAACTCGACATTCTCCGCGATGCCGCGAGAGGACTCGAGGAGGGGATCGACGCGCGAGGTGAGTTCCCGCGTCAGCGCGCTGAGCTGGGTGCCGATCCGGCGCAGGTGGACGAGGAGGACGGCGACCGCCACGACCGCCACGACGGCCAGCGCTCCGAGCGCGACGACGGCGACGTCGGCCGCGACGGCGAGACCGTCGCGCGTCGCGGGGAGAGTGGACTGAAGGAGCGGGTGAAGCGTCATGCTCCAACTTCATGCCGTGAGCGGTACACCGACAAGGGGCGGGGTTGTGCGGCGGGAGGGCGTCGGGGGGTGACGTTGCGGGTCGCTCAGAGACCGGGGTCGATTCCGATCGTCCACTCGGAGAGCTTCGGTACGATCGGGGCTCGCAGGAGTGGAGCCGCACGCAGGAGTCGGGTCCGGATCCGTTCAGCTTCATCGGGGGGGAGTGTGCGCACCAGGGCACGCAGCCCCTCTCCTCCCTCGAAGACGTCACGGAGCGCACACTCGATCGGAGTGAGGGGCGCGTCCGGATCGCCGCTCCGGAGCCGGGATCCCCAGAGATCACCGAAGGGAAGACACTCCGCTCCGGGGCGGGGGCCTTCGAGGAGGAGAATCTCCCGGGGTGCCGGGTCGAGGACGAGCGCAGAGCGCGTGTCGGGCGTGGATGACACGGCTGTCCAGGGGATCTCCTCCGCGTCCAGCCACGAGGCGAGGAGCGTCCCGGAGGGAGCTTCGGCCCGATGGAGCACCGTCGCCAGGAGCGCTCGCTCGCGCAGCGCTTCACGGATGACGCCGAGCACGATCGAACGTACCCCTCTCACGTCATCCGCCGTGGACGGGGTGGAGGAGACGACCGAGGGCGGCGTGGAGAAGGGTGCCGTCTTCGTCCCGGAGGTGCGACCCGGGTCGGCGCGCACGCGCGACGGCTTCGGGGTCGAGCGTCAGATCGAGGGAGAGATCCGCATCGGCCGGGAGCGACGCCACGCACGCGCCGTCGGGCGCGACCACGAAGGAGCCGCCCGCAAAGGTGAGTCCCCGCTCGACGCCCGCGCGGTTTGCGACGACCACCCAGATCTGATGGAAGAGAGCGAGCGCCACGGCGATCTGGTGCCAGGTGGCGAGGTTCGCGAAGCGATCCGGCCCGTCGACACCACGTCCCGGCACGGCAGCGAGCACCACGACGAGATCGGCGCCACGCAGCGCCGCGAGGTAGGTGAGCGAGGGGTGCCAGAGGTCTTCACAGATCAGCGTGGCCACGCGCCACCCCGGAGCGGCCTCGAAGAGGTCGGGACCGTCGCGGGAGGGAGCGAAGAAGCGCCCTTCGTCGAAGCTCCCGTAGGTGGGGAGGAAGCACTTCCGGTAGCGATGGATCCACGCCCCGTCACGGATCGCTCCCGCAGCGTTGAAGACACGACCGTCCGCGGCGAGTTCGGGGAAGCCCAGGAGCGCGGTCACGCCGCGGGGTGGGCTCAGGGGTGGCGGGGCGTCGGTCGAGAGCGCCAGCTCCCGCGTCCGGGCTCCGAGATCGTACCCGGTGAGGGCGAGTTCGGGGAAGGCGAGGAGCGCGGGGGCCTCCGGTGAGGCTGAGGCTGCCTGGGCGTCGAGGCGCGCCTGCAGATCGATCCGGTTGTGCTCGACCTCGGCACGCAGGGGTGCGGTCTGCTCGACCCGGAGGCGAAGCGGAGCGGTCACGGGGATTCGCGCCGGGCGCCTTGGGTGGGCGCGCCCGTCCGGGGCGGGGGCGCCGGTGGGGAGCCGCCCTCTTCGGCGCGGCCGAGGAGTGTGGCGACGAGGAGGGGACCCGCGAGTTCGGAGAGGACCACGCTCAGGACCACGGTGGAGAAGAGGAGGTCCACGGCGGGGTATCCGGCGATCTCGAGCCCCCTCGGCGCGAGCGTCAGAACCGCGGAGAGCACCATGGCGAGGGAGATGCCTCCCTGCGACATGAGCCCCATCCCGAGGAGCCGCGGGGTGTCCCGGGGGAGCTTCGCGGCCCTGACCATGACGGCGCCGGCGACGACCTTGGCGGTCGCTCGCACCGCAGCGAAGGCGATGGCGACGGGGATGATCCACCATGTCGGGAACCGCAGGAGCGCTCCTGCGAGGAGGAGGAGGACGACGTAGATCGGCTTCTCCCAGCGCTCCATCACGGCGAAGATGCGGTCTCCGTCCGGAGAGAGGTTGACCACGATCGCCCCCAGGACCATCCCCACGAAGAGCGGCGAGAGCTGGAGCTGGAGCGCCGCACCGGCAGAGAGGGCGCTGATCCCGAGGAGGTAGAGCACCAGCTCCTCGCGTGTGGGACGAAGGCGGGCAAGCCAGAGGAAGACCACCGCGCAGACGATCCCGAGCCCGACGCTCACCATGGCCCAGAACCACCAGGGGGTGGCTTCACCTCCCGAGCTCCGTGTCACGTCGTGGAAGACGGCGTAGGTGATGTCGAGCGCCACGATGCCGATGATTCCGTCGACGGCAGCGATGAAGAGGAGGAGCTGGACGATCGGACGCTGGCGGGGGAACGCCTGAGCGACGATGGCGATCCCCGCCGGGGTCGAGACACTCGCGATCGCGGCCGCCACGGCGATCCCCATGAGGAGGGGACGGTCGAGCGCATCGAAGGCTCCGGCGACCGCGGTCCCGGTGGCGAAGACGAGGAGGAAGGTGAGGAGCGCCTGCCCCGTGGCCACGATCGGGAAGCGTCGCGGAAACTGCATCAGCGACGAGCGGTCCATCTGCAGGCCGAAGAGCATCCCGACCCATCCGAGCCCCAGCCCGATCAGGGGGAAGAGTTGCGAGAGCGCGTCGCGGGAGACGAGCGCGAGCACCGGCGGCCCGAGCACGAAGCCGATGAAGAGAAAGTGTGTTCCGGTGCGGAAGAGAAGCCGGGGGCCGACCGGGACGCGTTCCGTCGAGAAGGAGACGCGTGCCCCGACGAGCGCGAGGAGGATAAGGACGAGTGCCGCGACGAGTGGGTCCATGGCGATCCCCGTCAGAGGGGTGTCTCTCCTCCTCCGAGTTCGGGCGCGAGCCCGACCACGCGACTCACGGGGATGGCGAAGGCGATCCCCGTCGCGGGTGCCGCGAGATCCCCGCAGACATCCTGAAGGAGCGCGAGGGCGGGGTCGACCTTCTCCTCCTCCACCACCGAGAAGATCGTGCGATTCTGCGGGCGAGACCCCGCGATGAGCGACGAAAGGCCGGCGAAGATCGGGATGTCATCGGTAAGAAGACGCCCCATCCCCTCGCTCGCGATCACGGTGGCACCGGTGATCCCGAGCTCGAGGAATCCCGAGAGGATTTCGTCGACCTTTTCCTGGTCGTTCACGACAGCCAGGATGAGTTGCATGCGGGCCTCGTCTCAGACGTGTGCTTCATCGTGGCGGAGGAGGACACGGACGAGCGCGTCGGCCGAGTGGGCGCCGAGGAGATCATCGGTGACACCGGAGATCCGGACGAGCCGGCAGATGCGCGCGAGAAGCTTGATGTGGGTCCCCTGCGCACCGGGTGGTGAGAGGAGGACGAAGAAGAGGCGAACCTCGTCGTCGCCGACCTCGCCGAAGGCGATCGGTGTACGCGCGACCGCAATACCGAGGAGGGTGCGGTCGAGGCCGGGAAGCGTCGCGTGGGGGAGGGCGAGGCCCGATCCCATGACGGTCGAATGCGCCTCCTCTCGCAGGAGAAGGGCCTCTCGAACCTCGTCGTACGAGAGCACCGGTTCCCGGGTAGCGAGAAACTCCGCGATGCGGTCGATCGTCGAGAGGCGATCGGTCGCCTCGAGGTCGGCGAGGACGAGGTCGGCGCGCAGATGGTCGCGGAGGCGCATGGGTCGGGGTCAGGTCGGGGAGGGCGCACGACTGAACTCCGATCCTGCCGCAGACCGAGGGATGTGTCAACACACCTCGCCGGATCCGGCATGTATCGTGCATGGGGCGAGCACCTATCTGCCGTGATCTCCGGAATCCGAGGCGCACCATGGGTGAGTTGCTGCTGCAGCACGACGAAGGGTATCTTCCCAGTCGCGCGCCGGGTTCACCGGATCGTGCGCCCCGACTCCGAGCCCCCCACTCCGACGACATGTCGACCTTCATCGTCGAGGGCGGACACGTCCTCCACGGCCGCGTTCGTCCCGCGGGCAACAAGAATGCGGCGCTCCCGTGCCTCGCGGCGACCCTCCTCACCGACGAGCCGGTCGTCGTGGAGAATCTCCCGCGCATCCGGGACGTACTGACGCTCCTCGAGATCCTCGAGACGCTCGGGGCCACGCATGAGTGGATCGCGGACCACTCGGTTCGCGTCGATGCGTCCGGGGTCACCGTGGGGCGAGTCGACCGTGAAATGGCCTCGCGGATTCGAGCCTCCCTCCTCCTCGCGGGTCCACTTCTGGCGCGCTTCGGTGAGGTCCGGCTTCCCCCTCCCGGGGGCGACGTCATCGGTCGACGTCGCATGGATACCCACTTCCTCGCATTCCGGGCGCTCGGCGCCGAGGTCGAACTCACCTCGGACTACACGATTCGGGGAAAGACGCTCACGGGTGCGGAGATCTTCCTCGACGAGCCCTCCGTGACGGGGACGGAGAATGCGATCATGGCGGCGACGATGGCGGATGGCACCACGCGGCTGCGCAACGCCGCCTCCGAGCCGCATGTCCAGGATCTCTGTCACCAGCTCGTGGCGATGGGCGCGCGGATCACGGGTATCGGAACCGGCGAACTCGAGATCGAAGGGGTAGATCGGCTCCACGGCGCCACCTGGCGGATCGGGGCGGATCATATCGAGGCGGGCTCCTTCATGGGACTCGCCGCGGTCACGAGGTCTCGGATCACCATCGAGGACGCGCCGCTCGATCACCTGCACTCCACGCGGCTCGGGTTCGGACGGCTCGGCCTCGAGTCGTCGGTCGAGGGCAGCGACCTCGTTGTCCATGGAGACCGGGAATGCCGGGTCCGGCAGGACGCCTTCGGCGCGGTCGCCAAGATCGACGATGGTCCCTGGCCGCAGTTTCCCGCCGACCTCACCTCGATCGCGCTCGTGACGGCCACGCAGTGCGAGGGGACGATCCTGATCCACGAGAAGATGTTCGAGTCACGGATGTTCTTCACCGACAAGCTTGTCGGGATGGGCGCACGGATCATCCTCTGTGATCCGCACCGTGCCGTTGTCGTGGGACCGAGCCGGCTTCGCGGCGGGATCGTCGAGTCGCCCGACATCCGGGCGGGGATGGCTCTCCTCATCGCCGCACTCGGCGCGGAGGGCGAGAGCGAGATCCACAATATCGGCCAGATCGAGCGCGGATACGAGGCGATCGATCTCCGGCTGCGTGCTCTCGGTGCGCGGATTCGAAAGGAGGAGGGGTAGGGAAGGGGCAGCCCGCGGGAAGCGTGGACGCCGGGACCCAGGTGCACGTCGTGCCGACTCCGGTGCGCAACCTGCCTTGAGTCCGGGGGCTCATCGTCGTATATTCACATCTCGAATGCTGCTCCGAGGGGAGCAGCGCGTCGAAGTGGGGGAGCGGTTGGCCCCCGCTTTTTTATTCGCCCCGAGTCAGAGTTCGATGTGGAGGCCTGTGGATGGCCGAGCCGATACACGAGGTCGCGGAA
Organism: Longimicrobiales bacterium; assembly: GCA_032250675.1. Taxonomy (GTDB): domain Bacteria; phylum Gemmatimonadota; class Gemmatimonadetes; order Longimicrobiales; family Gaopeijiaceae; genus Gaopeijia. The sequence continues at coordinate 46,304 of JAVVEY010000003.1, forward strand.
GCACTGGATGACCGCGTTGCGGCTCTCGGATTCGAGGTCGTCGCCGTGGAGTGGGCGGGGAGTCGTCGCAGACCCCTGATCCGTCTGCGCATCGACCGCGTCGGCGCGACCACGGAGGACGCGGGCGTCACGGTGGACGATTGTGTGACCGTGAGTCGGGGGCTGGAGCCGTGGCTGGACGCCCTCGACGAGGTTCCGGAGCGGTATGTGCTCGAGGTTTCGTCCCCGGGGGTCGACCGGCCCCTCGTACGGGCACGTGACTTCGAGCGGTTCGCGGGCGAATGGGTGGCGGTGAAGGGACGGGACGTGCTCGCGGCCAGAGCTCGCCGGCTCGAGGGTGAGCTGGTCGGTCTGTTTCGGGAGGGCGAAGACGAGATCGTGCGTCTTCGCCTGAAGAAAGGAGAGGAGGTGGACGTTCCACGCGACGAGATCGTGGGCGCACATATCATCTATCGGTGGAAGTGATCCCGGGAGTACGGGGATCGACACGACAGAACGCGCAGGACGCGGGGGTGGGCAAAATGGCGAATGCAGGTCAGATCGTGGCCGCGCTGAAGGATATCGGTGCCACCAAGGATCTCGATCCCGAGGAGGTTTCCGATCTCCTGCGGGATGGAATTCTCGCCGGACTCGCGCGCCTCTACGGACCGAACGTACAGGCCGAGATCGACATCGACGAGGGTACGGGCGAGTTCGAGATCGTGGTGCTGCGCCGTGTGGTCGAGACGGTGGAGGATGACTCGTCCGAGATCTCGCTCGAGGAAGCGCGCTGGGATGATCCGACCTTCGAGGTCGGCGATGTCATGGAGGTCTCCGTCGACTTCAACCAGTTCGGGCGCAACGCGGTCATGGCGATGAAGCAGCGCATCGTCCAGCGGGTACGCGAAGGTGAGCGCGACAAGATCCGGGAGGAATTCACCGATCGCGTGGGTGAACTCCTCTCGGGAGAGGTGCAGCAGAGCGACCGCGGAAAGCTCGTCGTGATGCTCAACCTCAATCGCGAGGCCGACGCGATCATCCCGTGGAAGGAGCAGAATCCCAGGGAACGATTCCGCCAGGGCGAATCGATCCGTGCGGTCCTCAAGAAGGTCGACGAGTCGCCCAAGGGGCCCCGCCTCATCCTCTCGCGGGCCGACCCCCTCTTCGTCGCGGCGCTCTTCCGCCTCGAGGTGCCCGAGATCTACCAGGGGATCGTGGAGATCCAGGAGATCGCCCGGGAGGTCGGAGGGCGGACGAAGCTCGCCGTATCGAGCCGCGACGAATCGATCGACCCCGTCGGAGCGTGCGTGGGGTTGAAGGGATCGCGGGTCCAGGCGGTGGTGTCGGAGCTCGGCGGCGAGCGGATCGACATCGTTCCGTGGCACCCCGATCCCGAGGTTTTCGCGCGACGGGCGCTCGCGCCTGCGCGGGTGTCGAAGGTGGTGTCCGACGCCGATCGCCAGGTGATCACGGCGATCGTGGACGAGGACCAGCTCTCTCTCGCGATCGGCCGCAACGGGCAGAATGTGCGTCTCGCCTCGCAGCTCATCGGGTGGCAGATCGATCTCTTCGGATCGCGGGAGTGGGTAGAGCAGGGGCAGGATCTCTCCCTCCTCGAAGGTGCGGGACGCGGCGATGCGTATGAGACGAGTGACTTCCCCCTCGTGGAGCTCGAGCTCGACGAAGAGACGCTGGCGACCCTCGAGTCCGTCGGGTACACTACCTTTCTCGATATCATCGACCTCGATCGCGAAGACTTCGAGAAGATCGAAGGCCTCGGAGGCGACGCGATCGAGGCCCTCCTCGGGATCATCGATCAACTGACCGTCACCGAGTCCGAGAACACGCCGGGCGAGGACGAGGCGGGTGACGACGATCCGGAGGAAGCCCCTGAACCCGAGGCCGTCGAAGAGGATGACGCTCCGGAATCCGGGGAGGCCGGCGATGACGACGACAAACCCGGCGATTGAGGCGTACGCGCTGCTCGGACTCGCGCGCAGAGCGGGGTCGGTCGTGACGGGGACCGGCGCCGTGAGAGATGCGGTGCGTGATGGACGCGCGCGCCTCGTGGTCCTCGCCCGCGATGCGGCAGAGGGTCAGCGGGGAAAGGTGGATGGACTCCTGCGCCACCGGACGACCCCTCACCTCGTGTGGGGGACACAGGAGGAACTGGGTCAGGCGGTCGGATCCGCCCCACTCAGTGCGATCGCGATCATGGAAGATGGAATCGCCGCGCAGCTTCAAGCGAAGCTCGTGATGGGCGAGGGCTCCGCAGTGGAGTCCGACTCGGACGAGGATGGTTGACGGATGCAGGTCAAGCAGCTGGCGAAAGATCTCAAGGTCGATACCGACATACTTCTTCGGTTCCTGAGGAAGATGCGCGTCGCCGTATCCGACACCGATTCAGAGGTGCCGGAGGCTGAGGTCGCCCGCCTTCTCGCGCGTGTGGAGAAGGAGAAGCGGGGAGGGCGCGATGCCTCCGAGGTGATCGCGGCCGCGCTCGAAGAGGCGGCGACCCAGCCGCGCCGCCGCCGCCGTCGCCGGGCTGAAACCCGGCCCGAGGAGGAGGTCGCGGAGGAGGAAACCGCGACCGATTCGGCGGATGCCGGGACCGAATCCTCCGAAGAGGACGCCTCTCCCGCGGAGGAGGATGAGAGCGACCCGGACGACGTGCCGTCGGAAACCGACGACGAGCCGGAACTCGCCGAGACGGAGACGGCGTTCGAGGTCGATGGATCGGCGGACGCGCCCGACGCCACGGCGTCGGACGAAGCCATCTCCGACGAGACCGATGCAGACGAGCCGGGCGAGGCGACCGTCCCCTCCGGGGAGGCGACCCCGGAACGATCGGAGGGCTCCCCCGTCGAATCCGGAGGATCCTCCTCGGGACTGAAGTCCGCGCGTGCCGCGGACGTCGAGAGCGAGCGCGACCGACCCAAGCGTCGCTTCAAGCCGCCGACGCCCGCAGCGAGTGCGGGACCGGGGGGAACGGTACGGATCCAGGCCGAGGGGTACACCACCGACGGCCGCCGGCGCGAGAAGGGGAAGCGCAAGGGGCGACGTCGCGTCGATCAGGATGAGGTCAAGGACAACCTCAGTCGCGTGATGGCCGAGCTGAAGGGGGGCGGCGGCAAGAAGAAGCGTCGTCGTGGGCAGCGCCCATCACGCGAGGAACTCGAGATCCAGGAGATCGAGGAGCAGGAGGAGAAGGAACGCGAAGCGAAGACGATTCGTGTCAACGAGTTCCTCACCGTCGCCGAGCTCGCCGAGCTGATGGACGAGTCCTCCTCTGCGATCATCGGTGCCGCCTTCAAGAATCTCGGGCTGATGGTCACGATCAATCAGCGACTCGACTTCGACCAGATCGAGCTCCTCCTCGACGAGTTCGGCTACACCGCCGAGCGCGAAGAGGACTACGTCCAGCAGGACGAAGAGGACGAGGAGGGGGAGGAGGATCCCGAGACCCTCGTGGCGCGTCCCCCGGTCGTGACGGTGATGGGACATGTGGACCACGGGAAGACCTCACTCCTCGACTGGATCCGGGACACGAATGTGATCGCGGGAGAGGCCGGGGGGATCACCCAGCACATCGGGGCCTACCACGTCGAGCTCGATGATGGCCGGTCACTCACCTTCCTCGACACCCCCGGGCACGCCGCCTTCACCGCGATGCGCTCGCGCGGCGCGGATGTGACCGACATCGTGATCCTCGTGGTCGCTGCGGACGACGCGGTGATGCCGCAGACGATCGAGGCGATCTCGCACGCCCGGAATGCGGGCGTTCCGCTGGTGGTCGCGATCAACAAGGTCGACCTCCCTGCCGCCAACCCGGCGGCGGTGAAGCAGGAACTCCTCCAGCACGATGTGCAGGTCGAGGACTTCGGCGGCACCGTCCTCGCGGCCGAGGTGTCGGCGAAGAAGGGGGATGGGATGGACGATCTCCTCGAGAAGGTCCTCCTCCAGGCCGAGCTGATGGAGCTCAAGGCGAATCCCGATCGCCCGGGTCAGGCCACCGTCATCGAGGCCCAGCTCGATCCGGGGAAGGGGCCCCTCGCGACGATCCTCGTGCAGCGGGGCACCCTCCGCGTCGGGGACGACTTCGTGGTCGGCAAGTACGCCGGCCGCGTCCGGGCGCTTCTCGACGAACGAGGCCACCCCCTCGACGAGATCGGTCCCGGTATGCCGGCCCAGGTACTCGGCTCGAATGGTGTCCCGCAGGCGGGCGACACACTCCAGGCGATGGGCGCCGATCGGGCGACCGAGGTCGCGCATACGCGTTCGCGTCTCGATCGGGAGAAGCAGCTCCGCGTGAAGGAGCGTGGGCTCAAGCTCGGCGACTTCAGCCGGCTCGTGGCGGAGTCGGGAGAGGGCGCGCTTCCCCTCGTCATCAAGGGCGATGTCGACGGCTCGGTGCAGGCGGTCTCGGACGCCCTCGGACAGCTCTCCACCGGGGAAGTGCACGTCGAGATCATCCATCGTGGCGTCGGAGCGGTCAACGAATCCGACGTCCTCCTGGCCGAGACGGCCGGTGCGGTTGTCATCGGATTCCGTGTCCGTCCGGATCCCGGCGCGCGAGCGCTGGCGGAACGGACCGGCGTGGAGATCAAGGCGTACGACGTGATCTACAACGCCGTCGACGATGTGCGTGACGCCCTCGAAGGGTTGTTGCTTCCCGAACAGCGCGAGGAGATCCTCGGGGTGGCGGAGGTCCGCGAGCTCTTCCGCATCAAGCGGGTGGGCACGATCGCCGGTTGCTACGTCACCGACGGAGTCATCGAACGCAAGGGTCGCGCCCGACTTCTCCGCGACGGCGTCGTCGTCTACGAAGGGGACTTCAGTTCGCTCAAGCGCTTCAAGGATGACGCCCGGGAAGTCCGTGAAGGGTTCGAGTGCGGGATCGGGATCGAGAACTTCAACGACATCAAGGTCGGCGACGTGATCGAGTGTTTCCGTGTCGAGGAGTTCGCGCGCACGCTCTCCGGGAGCGCCGAGAGCGGTAGTTGAGCGCCTTCGCCCGCATCGTGTCCACGACTCCGTCGCCGGGGAGGTGCATGCCATGACTCGCCGCCTGGAACGTCTGAACGAACAGCTGCGTCGTGAGATCGCGACGCGACTCCGACGGGAGGTGCGCGATCCGCGTGTGGGGAGGGTGACCGTCACCGGCGTACGGGTCTCTCCGGATCTCGCGCAGGCACGCGTCCTGGTGCGACTCGGCGGAGGGGTGGAAGATCGGGACAAGGCACTCGCGGGACTCACCGCGGCCGGTCCCTTCCTGCGTCGCGCACTCGGCGCCGAGCTTCATATCCGACGTGCCCCCGAACTCCACTTCATCGAGGACCACCAACTCGAGAAGGCGATGCGGATCGACGCGCTCCTCGATGAGGTGCGACCGGCCGGTGGGTGGGACGCCGACGACGAGTCGACGATGATCGACGAGGAAGATGACGCCTCGGAGAAGGACGAGTCCGGGGCGTGATCCCCGCGTCGACCGGCTCCGGGGCACGCCTTCCCGCGACGGGTGGAGCCCTCCTGATCGACAAGCCCTCCGGGCCGACCTCCCACGACGTCGTGGTGCAGATTCGTCGGGCGCTTGCCGAACGACGCGTGGGCCACACGGGGACACTCGATCCTCTCGCCTCGGGCCTCCTCGTGATCCTCGCGGGCCCCGCGACGCGTCTCTCTCACTTCCTCATCGGACACGACAAGCGGTACCTCGCGACGATCCGGCTCGGGATCGCCACCGACTCCCTCGACGCCGATGGCCGGATCGTCGCGGAGGATGATCGATGGAGCCGACTCGAACGGTCGTCGATCGTCGAGGCGGCGGAAAGACTCGTGGGGGAGGGGGAGCAGGTACCCCCCGCCTTCTCCGCGAAGAAGGTGGACGGAGAGGCCGCGCACCGACGCATTCGTCGGGGGGAAGATGTCGAGTTGCCTCCCGTCCCCGTCACGATTCACGCGCTCGATGTCCGGCGTGTCGCTCTTCCCGAGATCGATATCGCCTGTCATGTCTCGTCCGGCACCTTCGTGCGGTCGCTCGTCCGTGACCTGGCCGATGCGCTCGGTACGCACGGGCATGTGACGTCGCTGCGCCGCACCGCGGTCGGCACGATGCGCGTGGACGACGCGATCGATCTCGAGGCACTCACCGGGGGCGAAACGCCGATCCCGTGGATCTCCCCCCTCGACGTGGTGGATCACCTCCCCCGGGTGCGCGTCGACACCGAGAGTGCCCGGCGGCTCTCGCACGGACAACGCCTCGACGCCGACGCGCGGGTCGCCGAGGGGCTGGTTCGCGTCGAGTGGGACCACCGGTTGCTCGCGATCGGTGAGTACCGGGGTGGCGTCCTTCACCCGCGGAAGGTCTTCGAAGCGCCCCCGGCGGAGAGCGCGTCGTGACGGCGGGGTGGCGAGAACGCCTCGGAGTGATCCTCCCGAGTGATCGCGGAACCGTCGTGACCGTCGGGTCGTTCGACGGGGTGCACCGCGGGCACGGGTCGGTGCTGGCGGAGGTCCGTCGCCGGGCGCAGGCGGCCGACCTGCGGAGTGTGCTCGTCACCTTCGATCCGCATCCGCTGCGGATTTTGCGTCCCGAAGACGCGCCGCCGCTGCTGACGACGCCGATCGAGAAGAAGGAGATCCTCGCCGAGAGTGGGCTCGACTACGCCGTCTTCCTCCGCTTCACCCGAGCGCTCTCGCGGTACGCGCCGGAGCGTTTCGTTGAAGAGATCCTCCACGGGGGACTCGGGGCCGAAGAGCTCGTGATCGGATATGATCACGGCTTCGGTCGAGATCGCTCGGGTGATGTGGAGACGCTGCGACGAGCGGGTGATCGGCTCGGGTTCGCGGTCGATGTCGTAGGACCGATCGAAGCCGACGGCGAGGCGATCTCCTCGACCCGGATTCGCGAGGCCCTCTCGCGCGGCGATGTCGAGGCGGCGGCACGGGGTCTCGGGCGCCCCTACTCGGTGCGCGGTGTGGTCGTGCGGGGGGACGGGCGGGGGCGCCGTATGGGGTTCCCGACGGCCAACCTGACCGGTCTGGGTGCCGACAAGCTCCTCCCGGCGCCGGGGGTCTACGCCGTGCGCGCGTGGACACGTGCACAGGCGGCGCTCCCCGGCGCGCTGCACCTCGGGCCGCGCCCCACCTTCCCGGGTGCATCGGCCTCGGTCGAGGTGCACCTCCTCGACACCGAGCTCGATCTCTATGGCGAGCGCCTCCGCGTCGACTTCATCTCGCGCGTCCGGGGCGTGGAGAGCTTCGATTCGGTGGAGGCGCTCGTTGCTCAGATGGGCCGTGACGTCGCCGATGTGCGCGAGATTCTCGCGGGTGCGATCCCCCTGTGACCTCCCGGACTCCCCGAATCTTCCGTCACGTATTCGCCTCCGCCCGACGACAATCTCATCCATCCTTGAGCGAAGGCCTCAATGGGGTTACGCTTCTGTGCTGAGGCGCTGACGGCGCCCCGATGCTTCCCCTGCAGCATACGACTCCTGAGGAGGCCCTGAACCTGATGAGCATCGACAAAGAACCCCTGATCAAGAAGTATGGACAGCACGAGAGCGATGTCGGGAGTTCTCCCGTCCAGATCGCCCTCCTGACCGAGCGGATCAACACGCTCCGTGCACACTTCGATCAACACCGACATGACCACCACGGACGTCGTGGCCTCCTCAAGATGGTAGGCCGACGCCGTCGGCTCCTGAGATATCTGGAGCGCACCGACATTCAAGCGTACCGCGAATTGATCGCGGACCTCGGTCTGCGCAGATAGCCCGATCCACGAACGCGGTGACAGCCAGGCTGTTGCCGCGTTCGTGCTTCAGCCGGGAGGAATGTGACCTCCCGGCCTCGACGCCGGTCCGGGGAATGTGACCCGGGCCTCAATCCACGCTCGCGACCCGAACGAAGGTCGCGGCACGACGCAAGAAAGAGAAAAGAAAATGATTCAGCGCATCGAGCGCCAGTTCGCAGGCCGGCCCCTCATCATCGAGACCGGTCGCATGGCCAAGCTCGCAGCCGGATCGTGTACCGTCCAATTCGGTGACACGACCCTCCTCTGCGCGGCCACCGTCCAGTCCAGGCCCACGCATCTCCCCTTCTTCCCTCTCACGATCGAGTACCGGGAGAAGACCTACGCGGCGGGCAAGATCCCCGGCGGCTTCTTCAAGCGGGAAGGTCGCCCGGGCGAGAAGGAGACCCTCTCGGCCCGCCTCACCGACCGGCCCCTGCGTCCCCTCTTCCCCGAGGGATTCATGAACGAGACGCAGGTCGCCTGCTTCATCCTCAGTGCGGACCAGGAGAATGATGCCGACGTGCTCGCGCTCCTCGGCGCGAGTGTGGCGCTGAATCTCTCGAGCATTCCCTTCAACCACCTTGTGGCCTCGGTGCGCGTGGGGCGGATCCAGGGCAACTTCATCTGGAACCCGACCTTCGAGCAGCTCGAGTACTCGGACATGGATATCATCGTGGCCGGGACCGAGGACGCGATCACGATGGTCGAGGGGGGCGCCCTCGAAGTGTCCGAGGATGACATGCTCGCGGCGATCGAGTTCGCGCATCAGGGAATCCGCCAGCTCATCGAGATCCAGAAGGAGCTCGTCGAGGGACATCGCGTGCCCGACATGGAGTGGGTGCCGCAGCTTCCCGACGCCGACCTCGAGGCCCGGGTCGTCGCGATTGCCGAGTCCCGCGTGGCCGAGGCGCTCGCCATCGGCGACAAGCAGGAACGCCATCAGGCGATGGCCGCCGTGCACGACGATGTCATCGCGCGGCTTCGTGAAGAGGATGAGGCGTACGCCGAGCACGAGAAGGCGATCGGCGAGATCCTCGAGAAGATCGAAAAGAAGACGATGCGCGCGCAGATCCTCGATCGGGGGGAGCGGGTCGATGGCCGTGGCCTCGACGATATCCGCCCGATCTCGTGCGACGTCGGCGTCCTCCCTCGCACGCATGGGTCGGCACTCTTCACGCGAGGTCAGACGCAGGCGCTCGTGGCGACCACGCTCGGCACCTCCCGGGACGAGCAGCGGATCGATTCGATCGATCACGCCGAAGAGGTGACCAAGTCGTTCATGCTGCACTACAACTTCCCGCCCTTCTGTGTCGGGGAGGCGAAGCCCTACCGCGGCACCTCTCGTCGTGAGACGGGACACGGGAATCTGGCCGAGCGCGCGATTCAGCCGCTCCTGCCCGCGTACGATGATTTCCCCTACACCGTCCGGGTCGTTTCGGACATCCTGGAGTCGAATGGCTCGTCCTCGATGGCCTCGGTCTGCGGAGCGTCGCTCGCGCTGATGGATACGGGGGTGCCGATCAAGGCCGCCTGTGCCGGGGTCGCGATGGGGCTCATCAAGGAGGGGGACCGGGTCGCGGTACTCACCGATATCCTCGGCCTCGAAGACTTTCTCGGCGATATGGATTTCAAGGTCGCCGGTACCGCGGACGGGATCACCTCGATCCAGATGGATATCAAGATCGAGGGCCTGACCACCGAGATCATGAAGACCGCGCTGGAGCGCGCGCTCAAGGGTCGGATGCATATCCTCGACCTCATGAACGAGACGCTCTCCGCTCCGCGCGACGAGGTCTCCGAGTGGGCACCGCGCATCACGACGGTGCAGATCAACCCCTCCAAGATCGGTGACGTGATCGGGCCGAAGGGCAAGACGATCCGGGGGATTCAGGACGAGTCCGGGGCCACGATCGAGATCGACGATTCCGGGCTCATCAAGATCGCCGCCGTCTCGGGCGATGCCGCCGCGCGGGCTCGCGAGATGATCGAGGCGATCACGCAGGAGCCCGATGTGGGGCGGATCTACGAGGGACCGGTGAAGAACACCACCACCTTCGGCGCCTTCGTCGAGATCCTCCCGGGTGTCGAGGGGCTCTGCCACATCTCCGAGCTCGCCGAGGATCGGGTGGAGAAGACGGAAGATGTGCTCAACAAGGGGGATATCACCCGTGTGAAGCTCCTCTCGATCGACGAGAAGGGCCGGCTGCGTCTCTCGCGTCGGGCTGCGCTCGCCGAAGAAGGCGACGAGGCCGCGACCGCTTCGTCGGCCGGTGCGGGCTCCGGAGACTGAGGGCCGAGGCCCGATGACCCGGCGGTTTCCCGGATTCAGGGGGCGCGATCCACGGATCGCGCCCCCTTCCGCATTCAGCCTGACCGAGGCAGAGGCGGAGATCCGCACCGATCTGCTCGCGAACGGGATCACCGTCTCGACGCAGAGGGTGCCCGGGGTGCACTCGGTCTCGACCGGCGTGTGGGTCCGTCAGGGCTCCGCGCATGAGACGCCCGGGAGTTCCGGGGTCTCGCATATGCTCGAACACATGGTCTTCAAGGGTACGCCGACACGCGGACCGCGTGAGCTCGCGCTGGAGATCGAGGCGCTCGGGGGAAGCCTCGACGCCTTCACGACGCGTGAGTACACGGCATATCAGGCTCGCGTACTCGACCGTCACCTCGGCACGGCACTCGATGTTCTCGCGGATCTCACCCTTCACCCGCTGCTCCGCGATGAAGATCTGAACCTCGAACGCGAGGTCGTCCTCGAAGAGATCGCCGCGGTCGAGGACACCCCGGACGACGTCGTCTTCGATCTTCATGCCGAGCGCTTCTGGCCCGGCCACCCCTACGGTCGCCCGATCCTCGGGACGCGTGAAACGGTTGCCGCCTTCACCGGCGATGCGCTCCGTCACATCCACGCCGAACGCTACACCGGACGGAATCTGATCGTCGCGGCGGTCGGGAATGTCGCGCACGACGAATTCTTCGCTGAGGTGGAGGCGCGCTTCGGCGAGGTCGAAGCGGGAGCGCGTGCCCCGCAGGTGACCCCCCCGGCGCGGACGCATTCGGGGGAGGATCACCTGGAACGCGACACCGCGCAGAGCCACCTCGTCTTCGCGGCGCCGACGGTGCCGTACGCCCACCCCGACCGCTACCCCCTGATCATGCTCTCCCAGGCGCTCGGAGGGGGGATGAGCTCCCGCCTCTTCCAGCGCGTGCGTGAAGAGCTCGGACTCGCCTACGCGATCTACGCATTCACCTCCTTCCATGGGGAGGCGGGGGTCTTCGGTGTCTATGCAGGCACGCGCCCCGCGACGTCCGCATTCGCGGCAGAGACGGTTCGCGCCGAGCTCTCACGGATCGCTCGAGACGGACTCGATCCGACGGAGTTCGCACAGGTGCGGGAACAGATTCAGGGTCAGCTCGTCTTGTCGCTGGAGTCGACGGGTGCGCGACTGCATCGCCTGGCTGGACATGCGCTGCGCGATGAGCCGATCAAGTCGGTCGACGAGGTGCTCGACGAGATCCGTGCGGTCTCGGCGGAGACGATCGCCGGGGTGGCGGAACGCTTCCTCGCGCCCGAGCGCCATTATTTTCTTTCGCTGGGACCGACGCCGTGAGCGGTCGGTTCGACCACATACCTTTTCAGAGTGACGTGACGAGATGCTGATCGGGGTTCCCAAGGAGATCAAGACGGAGGAGTATCGGGTCGGGATGACGCCCGCCGGTACCGAAGCGCTCACCACGGCCGGACACACCGTGGTGGTCGAGAAGGGAGCAGGGCTCGCGAGCGGTTTCACCGATGACTTCTACGAGAGGGCAGGTGCCCGGATCGTCGACACCGCCGAAGAGGTGTGGGCGCGTGCCGAGATGATCGTCAAGGTGAAAGAGCCGATCGAGCCCGAGTGGCCGCGGATGCGTGAAGGTCAGCTCCTCTACACCTACTTCCACTTCGCCGCCTCCGAACCGCTCACGCGTGCCGTGATGGAGTCGGGATCGGTTGCGCTCGCGTACGAGACGGTCGAGCTCCCCTCCGGCGAGCTCCCCCTCCTGACGCCGATGTCCGAGGTCGCGGGACGGATGGCGGTCCAGGAGGGCGCCAAGTACCTCGAGCGACACTCGGGAGGCTCGGGCGTGCTCCTCGGAGGGGTGCCCGGTGTCCTCCCCGGCAAGGTCCTCATCCTCGGCGGAGGGGTGGTCGGTGTAAATGCCGCGAAGATGGCCGCCGGACTCGGCGCGCGCGTCTCGATCATGGATCTGAATCTGAGCCGACTGCGCTACCTCTCCGACGTGATGCCGGCGAATGTGAATCTCCTCTACAGCACCCGGTACGGGATCCGGAAGCAACTCGAGGACTCCGACCTCGTCGTGGGCGCGGTGCTGCTGCCGGGCAAGAAGGCGCCGAACCTCGTGACGCGCGAGGACCTCGGACTCATGAAGCCGGGTTCGGTGATCGTGGATGTGGCGGTCGACCAGGGCGGGTGCGTCGAGACGATCCACCCGACGACGCACAACGATCCGATCTATACCGTGGACGGCATCATCCACTACGCCGTGGCCAATATGCCGGGAGGTGTGCCGCGCACGAGCACGCTGGCCCTCACGAATGCCACGCTGCCCCACGCGATCACCCTCGCCGAGAAGGGGTGGAAGCGCACCTGCGCGGACGATCCGGCGCTCGCCCTCGGGTTGAATGTGGTCGACGGCAAGATCGTCTACGAGGGGGTCGCCGAGGCCTTCGGGCTCGAGTCACACCCGGTCTCCTCGGTACTCTGAGGCCGCTTCCGCGGTGATGAGCCCGGAGGGGAGAGGGCCGCCGTCCCCGCGGGGACGGCGGCCCTCTCTGCATCCGGGGTGTGAGGGAGGTCAGCCCCCGAAGCCGACGCGGACGTCGATCAGGAGGGTCCGACCCGGCGCTTCGAAGCCGAAGGCCCCTTCGTATCGATCGTCGAAGAGGTTCTCTCCTCGGAGGGTGACGCCGATATCGGGCCCCAGACGCACCGGCGCACTCCAGGTGAGGGCGGCATCGACGAGGGTGTAGGCCTCGAGCGTCACGGGGCTCGCCGGGAAGGTCGAGAAATCGCGGTCCTCACGTTCACCCACATGCTCGACCGCGAGGGAGAGGCCGAGATCGTGCCGTGGCCGCATGCCCGCGTCGAAGCGGAGCGTCGATTCGGGGCGTCGAAGGAGCTTCTCGCCCTCGACGAAGGTGGCGCCTGCACCGCTGGCGAATCCCGCGTCCTCCACCTCGGTGTCGAGATAGGTCCAGTTCGCTCCTAGTTCGAGAGCCCCCACCGTGCCCCCGGTCTCGAGTTCGAGGCCCCGGGACGAGGCTTCCGCCACATTGAAGAAGTTCGGGGCGCCGGGAGCCGAGGGCGTGCTGGTGAACTGGATGAGATCGTCGATCGACTGGTCGAACCAGGTCGCGCTCATCCGGAGGTGCCCGTCGAGCGCGCTCCACTCCGAGCCGACCTCCCAGGAGAGCGAAGTCTCGGGATCGAGATCGGGATTCCCCACCGCGAAGCCGCTGGCGAAATTCTCGAAGAAGGTCGGCTCCTTGATCCCACGACCCGCGGCACTCCGGAGTGTCCATCGGTCGGTCACCGCGAAGGCCGCTCCCGCCTGCCACGACGCCGACGTCCCGAAGTTGTCGTTCTCCTCGAGACGGACCCCGCCATTCGCGCTCAACGCGCCGATCCCGCCGGTCCAGTGGAGGTAGCTGGCGAGGTTGGTGCGATCATTCTCGCTGCGACCCGTCGAGGTACCGAAGGGGCTCACGAACTCGCTGAAGTCCCGGACATCCTGGTCTTCGAATTCGCCCCCGAGCGTCAGCACCGATCCCCCCGGGAGGTCGAGGTTCGCGCGGAGGTCCGCCCCGAGGCGCTGGATTGCGGTCAGACTCACGAAGGACTCGGTGTCCTCCTCGTCATCGAAGGCGTCATCGGTTCCGGTCTCCTCGTCGAGCGAGGTGAGGAGAAGCCGGACGTCCATCCACGGGGCAAACTGGCGGCGTGCCTCGATCGCCAGCGTCGTGCGATCGGTGAAGGTGAACTGGTTGCGATCGGTGGCGTTACCCGCGCCGTCGGTCGGAAAGTTGAACTCCCGATCCGAGAGGTTGGCCGAGAGTCGGATGAAGGAGCGTTCGTCGGGAGTGATGTCGACGCGCCCGCTCACCACGGTCTGATCGTGCTCATTGTTGAGATCGAGGGTGCCATCGGTGAGGTATCGCGTGGCCGTCACCGAGTACCGCGCCGCGCCGGCGCTCCCGTCGAGCGTGAGCCCGGTATCGCGTCGCCCGAAGCTTCCCATCCGCGCATTCGCGGCCCCCGAGATCGGTCCGACGCCGGTGCGCGTGATGATCTGGATGACGCCCGCCATCGCGTCCGAACCCCCGAGCGCACTCGAGGGACCGCGCGAGATCTCGATGCGTTCGACATTCTCGAGGGTGAGACCGGAGAGGTCGATTGCGCCTCCCGGCTGGTTGAGCGGCACGCCGTCGAGGAGGACCTGCACCTGATCGCTCTCGGCGCCCCGCATGAAGAGCGAGGTGAGGGCGCCGAAGGAGCCGTTGCGCACGAGGTGCAGGCCGGACGCCCCGCGCAGTGCATCCTCGATGCGCGTCACGCCCCGGGCACGCAGTTCGTCACCGTCGAGCACGGTGACGTGGTTCCCGAGTTGGTCGGATGACCGGGGCAGCGCGGTGCCGGTGATCACCTTGAGGGAGTCGAGCTCTACCGGGTCCTGCTGAGCGAGAAGCGCCGGGGGAGTCAACGAGGTGGAGAGGTACAGCGCCGTGAGCGCCGCCCCCCCGAGGAGGGAAGACCGCATCCGTGGAATTCTCCTGTCCCACCCGCGTGGGACGGTGCGGATCGCGTGATCCCGTGGCGCGCCTCGAGGGCGGCACCACGCGGCGCGATCGTGTGGAATCTCGGGTGGACCAGGTCTCCTGACTCGAGGCCGATCGACGCGCCTTCCCGGCGCCCTGCGGGCACCAGTGGCATGGGTGAGTCGTCGTTGCGGATCGTCACATCCGCTCCTCTTACAGTGGCGGGGCCGTGCCGGATTCTCACCGGCTTCCGGGATGATCCACCCGCCGAATTGTGCCCGGGAGGGTAGCGCCGCGCTCCGGGATCGGCAACCTTCCCGTCTCATTCACCCTCGCCCCCGTCGCGATGTCCGCGCCCGACCGCATTCGTTTTCTTCGCCTCGACACCAATCCCGACCTCCCGCTCCCCGTGCGGGCGAGTGAGGCTGCGGCGGGGTATGATATCCGCTCCGCAGATCCCGACTTCACCCTCGCTCGTGGTGAGATCCGCGTCGTCGGGACGGGGCTCGTGATGGAACTTCCCGCGCACCTCGAGTGCCAGATCCGTCCCCGGTCCGGACTCGCCGTGCGGCACGGTGTTTCCCTCCCCAACGCTCCCGGGACGATCGACCCGGACTATCGGGGAGAGGTGAAGGTGCCGCTGATCAACCTCGGCCGGGAGGCGGTCGTGATCCGGCGCGGCGAGCGGATCGCGCAACTCGTCTTCGCGCGCTTCGAGACCCCCGTGATCGAGGAGGCCGCCCGCGTCGACGAGACGGCCCGGGGCACCGGTGGGTTCGGCTCGACGGGGCGGGGGTGAGCCGCGGCGTGGAAAACCCGGTATGATGCTTGCTACGGCTGGACTCCCCCGATAGCTTCCGGCTCCCTTCACGGGCTCGTCATCCCCTTCGCCCTTCGTCCGCACTCCGCTTCTGCTCGGTGTCTTCCTTTCAGCGCTGGTTCAATTCGGGGCGCCTGATCCCCGTCAACGACATCGCCGTCGACCTGGGAACGGCGAACACACTCGTCTATGTGAAGGGCGAAGGGATCGTGCTCAACGAACCCTCGGTGGTGGCCGTCGAGCGGTCGGACGGCTCGATCATGGGGATCGGACTCGAAGCCAAGCGCATGCTGGGTCGGACCCCCGAGGGGATCCTGGCGGTCCGGCCCCTCAAGGATGGGGTGATCGCGGACGTCGATATCACCGAGCGGATGCTGCGTCACTTCCTGAAGCAGGTCACCGCCAAGCGCGTCTTCCGGATCAAGCCGCGCGTGGTGGTCGGGGTCCCCTCGGGGATTACCGAACTCGAGCGCCGCGCGGTACGGGACTCCGCGATGGCCGCGGGAGCCAAGGCGGTCTACATGGTGGACGAGCCGATGGCTGCCGCGATCGGGGTGGGACTCCCGGTGGAGACGCCGACCGGGAACATGGTGATCGATATCGGAGGGGGCACCACCGAGATCGCCGTCATCGCGCTCTCCGGGATCGTCTCGAACACCTCGATCCGGGTCGGAGGTGACGAACTCGACACCGCGATCGTCACCTTCCTGCGAAAGAACTACAATCTTCTCATCGGAGAACCCACGGCGGAGGCGATCAAGGTGCAGATCGGCTCGGCCTTCGATCAGGGTGAGGAGAGGGAGATGGCGGTCAAGGGGCGTGACCTCGTGAGCGGGATTCCCAAGACCGTCACGGTTCACTCCCAGGAAGTCCGGGAGTGCATCCAGGAACCGATTCAGGCGATCGTCGAAGCGGTCCGGCGGGCTCTCGAGATCACCCCTCCCGAACTCTCCTCGGACATCGTCGACCGCGGGATCGTCATGACGGGGGGAGGCGCGCTGATCCGCGGGCTCGATCGTCTCCTGCAGCACGAGACGAATCTCCCGATTCATGTCGATGAGGAGCCACTCACCTGCGTGGTGCGGGGTGCGGGACGCATCCTGGACGACCTCCAGAAGTACCGCGCGGTTCTCACCTCCTGACGAGGCGTGTCCGCATACTCGAGCCCCGACCCGGCGTCCGGTACCCTCCTCCGTCAGCTCCGGGGTGCCGTTGTGGTGCTCCTCCTCGCCGGATCGATCCTGGCACTCCCCTCCAAGACGCATGAGGAGGCGGCCGCCTTCCTCCGCGGCTCGGTGCTTGCCCCCTTCCTCGCGCTCAACAGCGCGGTGCTCGACGCGCGCGCCCGTGCGATCGAGACCGAGGCGCTGCGCGCGGTGGCCGATTCGCTTGCCGCGGAACTCATCGAACGCACCACCCTCGAG
>JAVVEY010000070.1:0-14490 GCA_032250675.1 Longimicrobiales bacterium
GAGGCGAGTCCGGTGGAGGAGGGGGAGGAGGGCGTCGAGGAGGAGGGGGTGACGGAGGGCGCCTTCGATGACGCGCTGGAGCCGTACCCCACCGGCCCGGCTCCGGCGTAGACGCGCGGCGTAGGTCACGAGCGCCGCCTCGGACCCGCCGGCGAGGAGCGCGTCGACGGCGAGGCGGGCGGAGGCGAGGGCGCGCCCGATCCCCTCTCCGGTGACCGGGTCGTAGTAGCCGGCCGCGTCGCCGATGAGCACCGCGCCGGGCCGCCAGGGGCGGTCCACCGGTCGATCCCAGGCGCCACTCCCGAGGAGCGGCGAGAGCGGCGCGGCGCCGACGAGCTCGGGGATCCGGCGCGCCGCGCGGGTGAGCGCCGTGCTCGGAGAATCGGGGAGTGGGTGCGGGTCGCGCGTCACGAGGGTGAGGGTCCAGCGATCTCCTCGCGGGTCGAGGGGGGCGAGCCCCAGCGTCTCGTCTCGACCGAGTCGGAGTCGCCCCCACGACGGGTCGAGGGCGCACCCCGTGAGGTGCAGCGAGACGGCCGACTTGCGGAGCGCTCCCCTGGCGTCGAGTCCGAGCTCGGCGCGCACCCGCGAGTGGAGACCGTCGGCGCCGACGAGCGCGGCGAAGTCGATCGTCGTGGCGGACCCGCCGGTCGATCGGACGCGCGCCCGTCCCCCGGCCGGGCCGAGCGCCTCGATCCCGACGAAGCTCGTGCCCTCGCGCACCTCCACCCCCGCGCGCGCCGCTTCGGCGAGGAGCGCCGCGTCGAAGCGCGAGCGTTCCACCGTCCACGTCTCCACCCCACCCCGGAAGGCCGCCGGATAGCACCGTCCGGAGGGGCTCTGGATCACCCACCCGGAGAGCCGCCCCGGCGTGATGCCCTCGACCGCGGAGGTGAGGCCGAGCGCACGGATCTGCTCGACGGTAGCCGGGTTGGCGCACTCGCCGCACGCCTTGGGGCGCGGGTGGGGGTGGCGGTCGATGAGGACGACGCGGCGCCCGGCGCGCGCGAGGAGGAGTCCGGCCACACTCCCCGCCGGTCCGCCCCCGACGACGAGCACGGGGGCGCCGAGCACGGCGCCACCGCCCCGGGTCACGGGCGCGCGCAGGCGACGAGGCGCCAGGGGAGGTGCCTCCGGACGTCGGCGCCGGGCATCCCCGCCTCGGCGAGGAGCGCGCGCAGCTCGTCCGCGGTCCAGGCGCGCAGCACCGAGGTCGGGCCGTCCTCGCGGGTCAGGCGGTTGCCGCGCCAGACGGTGGCTGCGAGGAGGCGCGCGCCGATCCAGTGGAGGCGCGAACGTTCGAGGTCGCTCACGAGGACGGCGGTGCGGGTGACGCGCGCGAGCTCGCGGAGGAGGGCGATCGCGCCCTCGCGGTCGAGGTGGTGCAGGGTGAGCACGCAGATCGAGAGATCGACCGAGGCGTCGCGGAGTGGGAGGCGCGTGCCGTCGGCCCGCACCCACGCGAGGTGGGGGCGTTCACGCGCGCCGACCGCGACGATCTCGGGGTGCTGGTCGAGGGCGATGACCCGCGGGGGTTCGCCGGAGGCGTCGCCGACCCACCGCGCGAGGCGCTCGACGACCCGCCCATTCCCGGCGCCGACATCGAGGAGGGTGCGCGCGCGTTCCGGTCCGTTCCGGGTCGACGCTCCCACTCCGATCCGCGTGAGCGCACCCCGCACGCCCCGCTCCCCTCCGAGGAGCCGATCGACCCACGCCACCTGCCGGAGCGAGTCCGCGAGTTCGTCGGCGTCATGGCCCTTGGCATCGATGAGCTCGTCGAGCTCGAGGCGGGGAGGGCGGCCCCACATGCGGTCAGCGGGGCGGCGCGAAGCGGTCTGCGCCGGTGCCGATCCGCAGGCTCCGGAGCACCTGACGGTCGCGGAGCCCCCCGGTGAGTCCGAGAAGGTCGAGCGCCGTGATCCGGAGGATCACCCCATTGGCGCTCGACTCCCGACCGACGGCGTGCGCGAGGTCGATACGCACCACCCCGCGCGTCCCCTTCGGGAAGCCGACACGCAGCCCCGCGCCCACCGCTCCGCGCCACCCCGAGTCGATCCCGAAGGGGGCGTCTCCCTCCCAGATTCGTCCCGCGTCGCCGAAGATCGTCGCGCCGAAGTCGATCACCTGCGAGAAGGGTCCGTCGAAGGCGATCCGGTCCTCCATCGAGAAGACCGCACGGCGTCCCCCGGGGAGGTCCGCGTCATCGAAGCCCCGCACGCCCTGCGCGCCCCCCAGGGTGAGCTGCCAGGGGAGGTCGACGGACCATCCGCCGGCGGCGGCGACCCGCGTGAAGAAGGTGTGGTTCTCGAGCCCGGAGGGTTGCCAGTAGGTGAGGAGGTCGAACTCGCCCAGGACGTCCCGAAACCCTTCGAGGTCTGATCCCGGCTGGTCGAAGAGCTGTCGCCCCTGGATCGAGGCGTCGGTGACGATCACCCAGTCGCCGGGCGCGGCCCCCCCGTACATCCGCAGCCGGAAGAAGAGATCCTTCGAGTCGCCGCTGTCGAACCCGCTGCTGACGGTGTGGCCGAGGGTGAAGGCGACATCGGTGCCGACTTCGACATCCTGTACTCCGCTGAGCGCGTCGAGCTGCCGACGCTGCACGAAGTCGATATTGCGCTGCCCGAGGAGGATGCTGAGTCGGGTCGCTGATCCGAGTCGCGTCTGGGGCCGGATGACGTCGACCAGGGAGTCGCTCGCCGGATCTCTCGAGTCGAAATCGCCTCCGTCGACGAAGTCGACCTCTCCCGACAATTCGGGGAAGTCGAGGTCCTCGCGAGCCAGATTGAAGCCGAGAATGCCGAGGTCGCCGGGCGTTCCGAAGCGTCGTGCCAGGGTGAAGCTCAGGCTCCGGTCGCGATTCGGGAGGAGGACCCACGCGACGTTGCCCGGCACCCCGACCGAGTACGAGAAGAAGTCCTCGAGCTCGAAGGCGTCGGCCTCCCATGCCCACTTTCCGACCTCGCCGACGAAGGGGTAGGAGAAGGTGAAGGTGCGGAGGTCTCCGATCCGCGTCGTCCCGATATTCGTCGTGAAGTTGGTCCGCGTTCCCAGCACGCGCGGGGTGAAGAAGGTGAATCCGATCTGCCGCTCCGCGTCGTTCTGGACGAGGAAGACACGCGCCGTCATCCCGCGCCCGAACACATTCGTTTCGGCGAGTGCCGCGCGGCGCAGGTCGACGCCATTGTCGACCTGTGCGGTGATCTCGAGGCGCGTGGACCAGTCGTCGCGCGTCGCGACGAGCACCGCCCAGCGGCCTTCGGCGATCTCTTCGGAGGTGAGATCGACGGCGTCGATGAAGTTGTGGCGACGGAGGACGCGCTCCGAGTCGTCGACGAGGAAGGGGTCATAACAGTCCCCCTCTTCGATGAGGAGCTCGTCGAGGATGAACTCCTTGCGGGTCCGGAGATGCAGATTGTTGGCCACCCCCATCCCCCACCCGACGAAGCCGTCGGGGATGTCCTCCTCCTCGATCACGCTCGCGTTGTTGACGACGATCCGCTCGATCACCCCGAGCGCACAGCCCGTCTCCTGGGCGGAGGCGGGTCCGGCGAAGGGGCTGATCGAGAGGAAGAGGAGCGCGGCGAAGAGCGGGACGTGCAGCGATGTGGGACGGATGAGCATCTCTCGGGATTTCGACGATGGGGTGTCGAGTGGTAAGCTACCGGACCGCCTTGTGCAACGACGCACGTCGACACCGCAACGCCGCGACTTCCCAACGGAGCCCGAAAAATCATGTCAGACGACCGCCACGACGCGCTGTCGTACCACGAACTGCCGCGACCCGGAAAGATCGAGATCGTCTCGACCAAGCCGGTCGCCACCGCCCGCGATCTCTCGCTCGCCTACTCGCCCGGGGTGGCCGAGCCGTGTCGAGAGATCCACTCCAATCCGGACGACGTCTTTCGATACACGGCTCGAGGCAATCTGGTTGCGGTGGTCTCGAATGGGACCGCCGTGCTCGGGCTGGGGGACATCGGTCCGCTGGCGTCGAAGCCCGTGATGGAAGGCAAGGGTGTGCTCTTCAAGAGGTTCGCGGGGATCGATGTTTTCGACCTCGAGATCAACGCCACCGACCCCGAAGACGTCATCGCATTCTGCCGGATGCTCGAGCCGACGGTGGGTGGAATCAACCTCGAAGACATCTCCGCGCCGGCGTGCTTCGTCATCGAGGAGCGTCTCAAGGCCGAACTCGACATCCCCGTCTTCCACGACGACCAGCACGGCACCGCGATCATCGGGGGAGCGGCGGTGATCAACGCGCTCGAAATCGTGAAGAAGGAAATCGGGGAGGTCCGGGTGGTCTTCTCCGGCGCGGGCGCTTCCGCGATGGCCACCGCCACCCACCTCACGCGGCTCGGGGCGCAGCGGGACCATATCGTTCTCTGCGACTCCAAGGGAGTGATCCACCCGGGGCGCGACGAGGCGATGGACGAGTACAAGTCGGCGTGGGCGAATGAGGCGGGAGGCGCGCGCACACTGACCGAGGCGCTCGAGGGTGCAGACATCTTCATCGGCCTCTCCGTCGGTGGCGTCGTGAGCCGCGAGATGATCGCCGGGATGGCGAAGGATCCGATCATCTTCGCCCTCGCGAACCCCGATCCGGAGATCCTCCCCGAGGATGCCATCGCCGAGCGGCCGGATGCGATCATCGCCACGGGGCGATCCGACTACCCCAACCAGGTCAACAACGTCCTCGGATTCCCCTTCATCTTCCGGGGCGCCCTCGATGTACGCGCGCGCGGGGTGAATGCCGAGATGATGCTGGCGGCCACGCACGCCCTCGCCGCGCTGGCGCGTGCTGATGTCCCGGCGAATGTCGTCGATGCGTATGGGGGTGAGAACCTCCACTTCGGGAGGACCTACCTGATCCCGAAGCCGTTCGATCACCGGGTTCTCTTCCACCTCGCTCCCGCCGTGGCGGAAGCCGCGATGGAGACGGGACTCGCGCGCCAGGAGATCGACCTCGACGAGTACCGGGACCGGCTGCGAGCCTCGCTCGGTCCGGGCCGGGAGGTGATGCGCTGGATGACGCAGCGGGCGCGGAGGCGATCGGCTCGCATCGTCTTCCCGGAGGGGCACAACGACATCATCATCCGTGCGGCCGCGCAGATGGTCGAGGAGGGAGTGTGTCGCCCGGTGCTTCTCGGTCGTCCTCCCCGCATAGAGGAGAAGGCCGAGGGGATGGGCGTCTCACTCGATGGGGTCGAGATCCACTACGCGGCCGAAGACTCCGAGACGCGCTACGCCTTCGCCGACGAACTCTTCGCGAGGAGGGCCCGCAAGGGACTCACCCTCGCCGAGGCGCGGTGGAATATGTACAAGCCGATCTACTTCGCCTCCGCCATGGTACGGGCGGGCGAGGCGGACGCCGTGGTGGCGGGGATCGAGGCAAACTATCCGGAGGTGCTGCGTCCGGCGCTCGAGGTCATCGGCACCGCCGAGGGGGTTCGGCGCGTGGCGGGGCTCTACATGCTCGCCTTCCCCAACCGGGACCTCCTCTTCTTCGCCGACACCACGGTGAATATCGCCCCCGATGCGGAGGCGCTCTCCGACATCGCGCTCCTCTCCGCGCGCTTCGTCGAGGAGCTCGGGATCACCCCCCGGATCGCGATGGTCTCCTTCTCGAACTTCGGCTCGGTGCGGCATCCCGAGGCGGAGAAGGTCGCCGAGGCGGTCCAGCTCGTGCGCGAGCGGGCTCCCGAGCTCGAGATCGACGGCGAGATGCAGGCCGACACCGCCGTCGACCTCCGCAAGCTCCGCGAGGTCTACCCCTTCTCGAATCTGGCCGAGCCGGCGAATGTGCTCGTCTTCTCGAGTCTGAGCGCGGCGAATGTGGCGTACAAGCTTCTCGACCGCCTCGGTCGCGCCGAAGTCATCGGCCCGGTACTCATGGGGATGGATCGCCCGGTGCACGTGCTGCAGCGTGGCGCGAGTCAGCAGGAGGTCCTGAATCTGGCCACCGTCGCAGCGGTCGAAGCGCAGGCGCGGGACTGACGAGGGAGTCGCGGGTGTCGGTGGACGAGGACGACGGAATTGGCCAGACTTGAGATCTCCGCACGGATACCCCTCCCGATCCGCCCTCCGGGGTCGCGATACCATAAAGGACAGAGATACGAACTGATGAGCGCTTCCTCGAACGATGCGCCCGCCGCGGTGGCTGCGGCCGGACTCTCGATGCACGGGCTCGACCCACAGCGGGCCGTGCACTGGAATCTCCCCCCCGCGCAGCTCGTCGAGGCCGCGCTCGAGCGAGGTGAGGGTCGACTCGCCGCGGACGGCGCCTTCACCGCGGAGACGGCGCCTCACACCGGTCGCTCGCCGAACGACAAGTTCATCGTGCGCGAGCCCTCCTGCGCCGATCTCGTGGACTGGGGGCCCGTCAATGTGCCGATCGAACCCGAGCACTTCGAGGCGCTCCGGACCGATATGATCGCGTGGCTCGAGTCCCGCGATCTCTTCGTGCGCGACGCTCGCGCCGGGGCGCACCCCGACCACCAGGTGAATGTGCGGGTGATCACGCCGAGCGCGTGGCACAACCTCTTCGCCTGGAACATGTTCCTCCGTCCCGATGCGTCGGAACTCGAGACGATCGTCCCCGACTTCACCGTGCTGCACGCCCCCGAGATGGAGGCGGACCCGGAGCGACACGGTACGCGTTCGTCCACGGCGGTCGTGGTGAACTTCGCCGAGGGCACGATCCTCATCTGCGGAACGCGGTACGCGGGCGAGATCAAGAAGTCGATCTTCAGCGCCCTCAACTTCAGGCTTCCGGCGAAGGGTGTCTTCCCGATGCACTGCTCGGCCAACATCGGTGAGGAGGGGGTGGCGCTCTTCTTCGGTCTCTCGGGGACCGGCAAGACGACACTCTCGGCCGACCCCGAACGGGGATTGATCGGTGACGACGAGCACGGATGGGGTGACGACGGAGTCTTCAACTTCGAGGGCGGGTGCTACGCCAAGACGATCAAGCTCTCCGAAGAGGGAGAGCCCGAGATCTTCGCGGCGACGAAGCGCTTCGGAACGATCCTCGAGAATGTCATCCTGCGCGGCGACCGTTCGGTCGACTACGACGACGCCTCGATCACGCAGAACACGCGGGCATCGTACCCGATTCACTACATCCCGAATGCGGTGTCTCCGAGTCGGGGAGGGCACCCGAAGACGGTGGTCTTCCTGACGGCGGACGCCTTCGGAGTGCTCCCCCCGATCTCACGCCTGACCCCGGAGCAGGCGCAGTACCACTTCCTCTCGGGATACACCGCCAAGGTAGCGGGGACGGAGCGCGGGGTGACCGAGCCGAAGGCGACCTTCAGCGCCTGCTTCGGTGCCCCCTTTCTCCCGCTTCACCCCGGCGCCTACGCCGAGATGCTCGGCGAGCGTGTCGAGGAGAACGACGCCACCGTCTGGCTCGTCAACACCGGATGGACGGGGGGGAGTTACGGCGTCGGCACCCGCATGAAGCTCTCGTATACCCGCGCGATGGTGCGCGCGGCGCTTGCCGGAGAGCTGGAGACGGTCGACACCGTGACCGATCCCGTCTTCGGGCTGGCCGTACCCGTCGCGGTCCCCGGCGTACCGGGAGAGGTCCTGCAGCCCCGGGGGACGTGGGCGGACGCGAGCGCCTACGACGAGTTGGCCGCGAAGCTCGCCTCGATGTTCCGCGAGAACTTCGCGCGCTACGCCGATCGCGTGAGCGAGGCGGTGCGGGAGGCGGGTCCGCGGAGTTGACGCCGGGGAGCGCATCCACTTTTCGATCTCCGGACGCTCGACTACGATTCGAGCGTGAGCTGCGTGACCTCATTCACCCAGAGCCCGCCGAACGAGATGTCTCTCCCGATCAACAGCACCGTCCCCGACTTCCACGCCCAGACCACGCACGGTCCGATCGACTTTCACGACTGGATCGGTGACAGCTGGGTCATCCTCTTCTCGCACCCGAAGGACTTCACTCCCGTCTGCACCACCGAGCTCAGCGCGGCCGCGGCTCTCCAGGAACGCTTTGCGGAACGCAATTGCAAGCTCATCGGGATCAGCGTCGACGGCGTCGAGGACCACGAGGCGTGGAGCCGCGACATCGAGAGCTTCGGAGGGCACGCCGTGACGTATCCACTGATCGGCGATCCGACCCTCGAGATCGTGAAGGCCTTCGGGATGCTCCCCGCCGACGCCGGCGACACCTCGGAGGGCCGTACGCCCGCCGACAACGCCACCGCCCGCTCGGTCTTCATCATCGGTCCCGACCGGAAGATCAAGGCGACGCTCACCTACCCGATGAGCACCGGGAGGAACTTCCACGAGATCTACCGGCTCCTCGAATCGTGCCAGTTGACGGCGGAACGTCAGCTCGCCACCCCGGCCGACTGGGAGTCGGGAGACCCCGTCATCATCTCGCCCTCGGTCTCCGACGAGGAGGCGAAGAAGCGCTATCCCCAGGGGTGGAAGCAGCCCCTCCCCTACATCCGCCTCGTCTCGGAGGAGTGATTCAACACCTCTCCGGGGAGACGGGGGGTTCGCGATGCGATACTGGCTGATGAAGTCCGAGGCGGATGTCTACTCGATCGACGACCTGGAGCGGGCTCGTCGCACGATGTGGGATGGCGTGCGCAATTATCAGGCGCGCAACAATATGCGTGAGATGGAGGAAGGCGATCTCGTCCTCTACTACCACTCGCGGCAGAGCCCGTCGGCCGTCGCCGGGGTGGCGCGTGTGGTGCGGGAGGCGTATCCCGATCCGACACAGTTCGACGCGGCGAGCCGATACTTCGATGAGACGTCGGAGGCGGACGATCCCCGCTGGTGGCTCGTCGACATCGAGTTCGTGCAGCGCTTCGATCGCCCGGTCGGACTTCCCGAGGTGAAGGCGACGAAGGCGCTCGAGGAGATGGTCCTCGTGAAGAACTCGCGTCTCTCGGTGCAGCCGGTGACGGAGAACGAATTCGAGTGCATCCTGGAGATCGCGCGGGGCCGATCACCCGGGTAATTCAACACCCTCCTGGGCGAAGAGACGATCGGTCCAGTATCCCGGATCGACCTCGCGCCGCTCGAAGGTGTAGACGCGCAGGACGCGCGCGGTACGGTAGAGTTCGTCCCCGACCCGCGGAAGATCGAGGACTCCCGGGAGTCCTTCGGCGCCGAGGCGCTCCACCGCCCCATTCCGGCGCTGCACGAGGACATCGAGCGAGAACATCCGGGACTTGGCGGGGAAGTCGACGATCACCTCACCGGAGTGCAGACCGAGGCCGAGGGCGAGTTCGTCCTCGACACGGCGACGTTCTCTCGCGTCTCCGGAGACCACCCAGTCGGCGAGCGTCACACCCTCGAGGTCGGCGGCGGTCATCTCCAGCGAGCGCTTGGGTAGGCGTCGGTTCCGGAGCGCCGGGATCCACCGGGCGGAGAGGCGATCGGCGACGGGAGAATCGATCTCCTGGGCGCGCCGTCCGATCTCGTAGAGGAGCTCCTCGTCGGTGGGGCCGAGGAGCTCTTCCGGGTCGAGGATCCCGGCGGCGACGGCGTCGTCGACGATCCGCTTGTAGAGCGCGGTCGCTGCCCGCACGGCGTGGTGCCAGTAGACGTTCCGGAACATCTGGTATTTCGCGAAGAGGAGCGACTCGAGCGCGGCGATCGCCTTCTCGTGCACACCGATCTCCCACCTCCCCGACGTCGGGTCGCTCAGGAGCACGAGACCGGCGAGGAGCCGGTCGACGTCGACGTCCCCGAAGGGCACGCCACAGAACCAGGCGTCGCGGCGGAGATACTCCATCTTGTCGAGGTCGAGGCTGCCGCTCACGAGCCCCGCGAGCGGCAGAATGCTGCGTCCCCGGATGATATCGTGGAGTGTGCCGACCGCCTCGACGCCGAGGGGCGCGAGCGCCTCCTGCATCGGTGCGAGCTGGAAGAAGTGAGCGCTGACCTCCTCGTGATCGGCGGGGATGCGGTCCGATTCGAGCTCCTCGAGTGCGTGCGAGTAGGCGTAGTGACCGATATCGTGGAGGAGTGCGGCGTAGGGGATGATCGCCTCTCCTTCCCACACCTCGTCGGGAGCCTCGGATGTCTCGTGCAGGCGAGCGAGGGCGGTCCGTGTGAGGTGGTATACGCCGAGGGCGTGATCGAATCGCGTGTGCGTGGCCCCGGGGTAGACGAGGTGCGCGAAGCCGAGCTGGCGGATATATCGAAGGCGCTGGAAGGCGGGAGTGTCGAGAACGCCGAGCGCTACGGGTGTGAGCCGGATCGTGTTCCAGAGCGGATCGCGGATCGTCTTGGGATGAGAAGGCATGTCCGGATGCTACCCGGGGGGGCGCGGTCAATCAATGTCGGGATCGGACGGATCGTCGGGGACATGACGCCATGGCCCCGCCCCCCGTACCCGATAGAATGGTCCCGGATGCGATCCCCCTCCCGGGAAGGAACCCGCGTCATCGGGGGGGTTACAGATGTGCACGGTGGAGCGGGATTCGCCCGTTCAGAATACGGCGATGCCGAGACGGCTTCTTGATTTTCTGCCCTCCACCACAGAGTTTCAATGGCTCTGCACCCCAAGCATGGTACTCCGGCGGAGTCAGGCCCCCGGATTCCCAACCGCCGACGGAACCGGTGGAGGAGAACGATAGATGGCGACGAAGACCAAGAAGAAGAAGACAGCGACCCGTAAGCCGCGGCGGGGTCGCAAGAACCCGCTTACCGGGTTCGACTCGACGATCGAGGAGAAGACCGCCCTCGATCAGTATCTTCGCGACGTGTCGCGACACGAGCTGATCACGCCCGAGATGGAGAAGGAGCTCGGTGCGCGTGCGCAGCTCGGGGACGAGGATGCGGTGCAGGCACTGGCGCGCGCGAATCTGCGCTTCGTGATCTCGGTCGCCAAGAAGTACCAGAATCGTGGGGTCTCGCTGACCGACCTCATCCAGGAAGGGAATGTCGGTCTCGTCACCGCGGCCCGGAAGTTCGATCCCGAGCAGGGCGTGAAGTTCATCTCGTACGCCGTGTGGTGGATCCGTCAGGCGATCCTCGCATCGCTCGCCAACCACGGCCGTGCCGTGCGGGTGCCGCTCAACCGCGCGAGCGATCTCGCGCGGATCTTCCGCGAGAAGGAGCGTCTCAAGCAGGAGCTCGGCAAGGAGCCGACCTCGGAGCAGCTCGCCAAGGCGACCGATCTCACCCCTGAACTTGTCGAGTCGCTGCAGACGCTCAACGCGGCGGAGATCCGGCTCGACGCGCCGATCGGTGACTCCGAAGACTCGCAGCTCGTCGAGCGCTTCATCACCGAGGAGGCCGCGGAGCCCGAGCTGGAGGTCGAGGATCGACTCCTCTCGGAGATGATCACCGACGCCCTCACGACGCTCGAGGCGCGCGACGCCAAGGTGCTGCGCCTCTACTTCGGGCTCGAAGGGGAGCGCGAGCACACCCTCGAGGAGATCGGAAACATGCTGGGGGTTACGCGCGAGCGGATCCGGCAGCTCCGTGACCGGGCGCTCCGGCGTCTCCGGGAGGGTGGGAAGGGCGCGGCGCTGGAGTCGTTCGCCGCGTGACATCCGGGCCGGGGGCGGGAGACCGCGCTCCGGTCGCGGGAGGACCCGACGCCGCGGGGGTGCGGGGGTCGGTCTGGCGTGTCGAAGGCGGCCGGTACGAAGTCCACCTGGAAGATGATACCCGGGTGAGCGCGACCCTCCGGGGACGTCTCAAACAGGAGAGTCGAACCGGGAGCCGGGTCGTGATCGGTGACCGTGTGCGCCTCGAACCCGCCGAGGTGTCGTCGGGCGAGGCGGCGTGGGTGATCGCGGAGGTCGAACCGCGCCGGGGCGAGATCGTGCGGCGAGGGGTGCGTGATCGTCATGCCCGAGTCGTCGCTGCCAATCTCGACCGGGTCTTTGCCGTCGTGGCCGCCGTCGATCCGGAACCGCGGCTGGAGACGGTCGACCGACTCCTCGTGATCGCGGAAGCGAGCCGGATCGAGGTCCACGTCGTCGTCAACAAGCTCGACCTCCCGGGAGCGGAAGCATCGACGCAGTGCTTCCTCGACCTCTATCCAGGGATCGGGTACCCGACGTGGGCAGTGAGCGCGCTGCGCGGCGACGGACTCGACGAACTCGCCGAGGTGGTACGGGAGGGAACGAGCTGCCTCGTGGGGCCCTCGGGCGTCGGCAAGTCGTCGATCCTCAACGCCCTCGATCCCACCCTCGGACTCGCCACCGGCGAGCTCTCACGGAAGGTCGCGCAGGGACGTCACACGACCTCGACGGCGCGCATCCTCTCGCTGCGCGGCGGGGGACGGGTCGCCGACACCCCCGGCTTCGGCGATGTGGGGGTCTGGGGGGTACCGGCCGCCCGACTCGAACTCTGCTTCCCCGAATTCGAACCGTGGCTCGACGCCTGCCGCTTCCGCGGCTGCACGCATCTGCACGAACCGGGGTGCGCGGTGCGCGAGGCGCTGGCGGAGGGGGGGATCGCGCCGTCGCGGATGGAGAGCTATGCGCGACTTCACGCCGAAGCGCACGAGATGGACCGCGATCCTACCCGCGAGCGGCGGGGTCGAGGGGGGTGATCCGGGGAGTTCCGGTGTGCGGGTCGGGAGCGACCGCGATCGGCCACCCGTAGACCCTTTCGAGGTGCTCGGCGGTGATCACCTCCTCGGGGGTACCGCGCGCCCGGACCGTCCCCTCGCGCAGGAGGAGTATCCGGTCTGCGTAGCGCGCCGCGAGGTCGAGGTGGTGGGTGATCCAGACCACGGTGATCCCGCACTCCGTCGCTCCGCGCAGCACCCCCAGGATCCCCATCTCGTGCCGGATGTCGAGGGCGGCGGTCGGCTCGTCGAGGATGAGGGCGTGCGGGTGCTGCGCGAGCGCGCGCGCGATCCGGACGCGTTGCAGCTCGCCCCCCGAGAGCGTCTGAACGGCGCGGTCGGCGAGGTGCACGGCGTCGCATCGTTCGAGCGCTTCCACCACCGCCTTGCGATCCTCGGCGCGTTCGTGCTCGAGCGGCCCGAGATGCATGTATCGCCCCATCCCCACGAGTTCGCGTACCGTCATCGGGAAGGGCATCGCTTCGGACTGTGCGACGGCCGCGACCTCGCGTGCGAGCTCCCGGCGGCGCCATCCGGCGAGGGGACGATCTCCGATCCGCACCTCTCCCTCCTCGAGGGCGATCACGCCGAGGAGCGCGCGCATCAGCGTCGACTTGCCCGATCCGTTGGGGCCGAGCACGGCGTGGAGCGATCCCGGCGCGACCGAGATGTCGACCCCCTCGAGCGCGGGGGCGGGCGCCCCGGGATACCGTACGGTGAGTCCCCTCCCTTCAATCCTCACACGGTGCTCCGACGGAGGAGGACGAGGAAGATCGGGACGCCCACGAAGGCGGTCACGACACCGATCGGGATCTCGAGTCCGGGGCGAATCGTGCGGGCCAGGATGTCGGAGAGCGCGAGGAATGCCCCACCCATCAGGATCGACATCGGGAGGAGGACCCGGTGGTCCGCGCCGATCACGAGGCGAAGGAGGTGGGGCACGACGAGACCCACGAAGCCGATGATCCCGGCAACGGCAACGCCCGCCGCGGTGACGAGAGACGCCACGACGAGCGCGAGCCACTTCACCCGCTCCACCTCGACGCCGAGGTAGAGAGCCGACTCCTCGCCCACCGCGATCGCGTTGAGCGCGCGGGCCTGCGAGAGGAGGAGGGCGGCGGCGGGGAAGGTGTAGGATGCCGCGATCGCCACCTCACTCCACCCGGCCGTCGTGAGGCTCCCCATCATCCAGAAGACGGCGCTCTGGAGGGTGCGCGCCTGGGAGAGCGCGAGGATCATCGCGATGACCGCGCTGAAGAAGGCGCCCACGACCACCCCGGCCAGGAGGAGGACGCGCACGTCGATATGTCCACCCCGGGCACCCACCGCCGCCACCCGAAAGACCAGCACGATCGCGACGAGAGCGCCGGCGAAGGCGGCGAGGGGGAGCGCCCAGCTCGTCGTCGAGGCAACCCCCAGCGCGATGAGGGTGACGGCACCCACCGCCGCCCCTCCCGACACGCCCAGGATGTAGGGTTCGGCCAGGGGGTTGCGGAGAAGCGCCTGGAATGTGGCGCCGGCCAGCGCGAGCCCCCCCCCGAGGACGAGCGCGAGGAGGACCCGGGGGAGTCGCACGTCGATCACGATCGTGCGGATCGGCCCCGCGCCGCCGCCGAGGAGGACGTCGAGCACCGCGCCCGGGGCGATCGGCTCCGAGCCGAGGAGGACGCCCAGAACCACGGCGGCTGCGGGCACCACGAGGAGCGCGGCGAAGCGCGTACGCCGGGTCACCGTGCCTCCCGCTCCGCGAGCCCCGGGTGCACCGCTCGCGCGACCTCCCACGCCGCCTGACCGAGCGCGGGACCCGGCACCTCGACCCATCCGGGGATGCGCTCGACCCGGCGCCCTTCGGCCAGACGGGGATCGAGGCGCGCGCCCTCCGAGAGAAGGATGACCGACGCCTCCGAGGTGATGAGCGCCTCCGGCGAGATCGG
>JAVVEY010000004.1:0-45803 GCA_032250675.1 Longimicrobiales bacterium
GACGGGCGTGTGATGTCGATCGAGTTTCCCGGAGTCGCTCACCCGCTGACGGACGAGGAGTTGGAGAGTTTCATCGACTGGGAGATCGAAGGCTATTTCAGAGTGAAGAGCGAATATGCAGCTGAACGGGTCGGCCAAATCAGTCGCAGCTACTGGCTGTCGGAGATCCTGCAGTTTCAACGGGAGCGGACGAGGCCACAGTTGACGGGCCTGTTCGGTGCCGGCGCGTGCCTGGGACTCGTCGGGTTCGACGTTGGCGGGGGGCCACATGGAGAGCCGCTACAGATGGTCGTCGTCCCCCTGACGCGTCCCAGCGAGAGTATCGTCCTGAATCTGGAGGGTCGGGCCCCCGGCTTCATTCGCTCCCTCCAACCATCCGGCGTCTTCCTGGTGCGCGTTCTCGAGAGTGGAGCTCGTTCAGTCCTCCGCTACCCCCTCCCTCCAGGGTACTGCGACTGAGACCCCCACTCACTGAAAGATCCCGAAGTACTCGAGCTCCTCCCACGCCTCCGCGCACGCCTCGAGGATCTCCACGGAGTCGAGACACCCCAGCGGCACGTCCCGGCCCAGCGCCTCGCACACCGTGTCGGTGAGGGCGCCCCCCGGGTCGCTTCGAGAGGGGGCCGAGAAGAAGAGGGCCCCGACGAGCTGATCGATCAGGAAGAATTCCAGGAGCCAGTCCAGGCGGCGCATCGTGCCTCCTCGCACGGGTGGCGTGCGTGTGGCGGTGGCTGTCGCTCTCGATCTCAATATCGCTACACCGTGCGACAACGATCCCATCCCACGCCTCCCCGGGCAGGCTGGATCCCGGCGCGCGCTCCCGTCAGCCGATCCCGAGGCGGAAGCCGATCTGGACGAAGGGCCAGTATTCGGCGTAGCCGGGGATGTCGTCGTTGATGTTCTGGCGCTCCCGCTCGACCTCGGCCAGGACGCCGGGCACATTCGCGAGGTTGCCATCCACCTCCGCCGTGATCTCGGGGTCTCCCGTGAAGGCCACGCCGGCGTCGAGGAAGAGTCCGAGCCCACTCCCCGTCGTGCTGCCGAGTCCGATCCCGACGTAGGGAGAGGTCGTGTTGTTCTTCCACTTCCCGAAGAGGCGGCCCGTCTCGGTGAAGGTCTGATTGCCGATCTCGATCGTGCCCGTGCTGAAGGTCTCGTACTCGAAGTCGCCCGAGCGGAAGAGGAGTCCGCCGATGAGGCGCAGCGGCCCGGCCACGCGGAGGTCGAGCCCGACGGTGGTGAAGAGATCGGGGGTCGTGATGTCGTACTTGAGGCCGTCGATCTCGACGCCCTCGAACTCGATCGGGATCGTCCCGATCCCGCCGCGCACACTCACCCGATCGGTGAGCGCGATCGCGATGTCGCCGCCGAGCCCGGTGGAGCCGACCTTGGGGAGGAGAGCGATCTGCGCGGAGGCAGCGATCGGGGCGAGGAGAAGCGCGAACGCGAGCCCGAGGAAGCAGGCGGGGTTCGGGAGGCGGTGCATGAGGGCTCCAGGTGAGGGACCGGACGGAGCGGGTCCAACCCACTCCGTGTGTACCGTATGGTACACAAAATAGGACGTTCCGGCTCCGGGGCCGGCCGAATTCACGCGCGATCGCGGATTCGCGCGAGCTCCCGGACGACGTGATCGAGCTCGTCGGTGGTGTTGTAGACGTGCGGGCTCACGCGCACGTGCCCCGGGCGATGGTCGACGACGATCCCCGCATCCGCGAGGGCGCGCACGGCATGGGCTTCGTCCTCCATCCGGATCATGACGATATTCGAGCGGTGCGCGGGGTCGTCACGCATCCGCAGCGCGAAGCCCTCCTCGCGCAGCCGGGCCACGAGGTGATCGGTGAGCGCGCGGTCGCGCGCGTGGATGGTGTCGAATCCGACCGACTCGAGGAGGGTGTGCGCGCCGAGCGCCATGTGCACCGTCGCCAGCGGCGGCGTCCCGAGTTCGAAGCGCCGCGCGTCGTCGTGGGGGGTGAAGTGCTCGAAGTCGAAGTCGAATTGATCCTGGGCCGCGAACCAGCTCGTGAAGCGGGGATTGAGCTCCGCGATGCGATCGCTTCGCACGAAGAGGTAGGCGAGCCCGGGGCCGCCGCAGAGCCACTTGAGGGGCCCCGTCACGTACGCATCCACACCACTCCCCCGCAGGTCGACGGGGATCTGGCCGGAGGCCTGGTAGCCGTCGATCACGCACCACGCGCCGGCTCGGTGTGCGATCTCGGCGATGGCGCCGATATCCTGGATGAAGCCCGTCGCGTAGAAGACATGCGAGGTCGCGATCATCCGGGTGCGTTCATCGACCGCGTCGGCGTACTGGTCGAGGTCGATCCCGATCCCGTCCGGCGAGCGCAGCGGCACGAGCTCGATCTCGGGCTTCACGCGGAACTGGTAGGCGAGCGTCGGGAAGTCGAGCTCGGAGCAGATCACCCGACGGCGACCACCCGAGTCTCGCGCCCCCGGCATCGACTCGGTGAGCATCGAGAGCGACGCCGACACCGAGGGCATGAGCGCGGTCTCGGAGGGCGACGCGCCGTGCGCCGCCGCCGCGCGTTCCCGCAGCGCCTGCAGCTTGCCGATCCACCGCTCGTACCACGCCGCGGCGCCGCGCTGGTGCCACTGCGCGCGGAAGTCGTCCAGCTCGTCCTCCGCGGCGTCGGAGAGTGCGCCGAGCGAGCACGAGTTGAGGTAGGTGCAGCGCGAGAGGATCGGGAAGTGGGAGCGGAGAGTGTCGAGATCGAAGGCGGTCATGCGCGGCGCGGCGTTCGGGAGGCGAAATGACAGAGGCAACGATCTCACCCCTTCGGTGCATCCGATACCCCGGAGTTGCGTCGGGCAGCCACCGTTCGTGACGATTGGAAGCTTCATCCCCCTCTACAGGAATCTGCAGATGCGCACCTCGATCCTCCGCCGCGCACTCTCCGGCGGCGCTTTCCTCCTCTTCCTCTCCCTCCTCCTCCTCTCCGCCTGCGGAGGAGACTCGGGCACCACCGGCGGACTCGGGGGCGAGGATGTCGCGCTCGCCTGGAGCATCGAGCCGGCGTACACACTGGGTGGATCCGAGGCGATCTCGTGGGACGCCTTCGGGGAGGTGGGCGGTGTCGGCTTCGACGACGCGGGCAACCTCTACGTGCTCGACACGCAGTCGGTGCGGATCTCGGTCGTGGCGCCCGACGGCACGCTCGTCCGGAGTGTGGGCACGAGGGGCGAGGGGCCGGGAGAGCTCCAGCGGCCCGAGTCGCTCGTGGTCTTCCCCGACGGCTCGCTCGCGGTCTACGACTTCGGGAAGTTCGGGTGGGTGAAGTACGACGCGCGCGGGGAGTGGATCGAGGACGTGACTCCCGACGATCTCTCTTCGCTTCAGCTCCTCGGCAACTTCACCCGGGCCGACGCGACGACGGTCTTCGCCGAAGTGATGGGGCAGATCCGGATGAGCAACAACCCCGGCGCAGCGGATGCCGACACCGAGCCCGAGCCCGAGGGGGATCCGATCGTGCGCGTGCCGCTGGACGGGTCCGCCGACCCCACCGTCGTCTTCCGGGCGTGGGAGCCGCCGGAGCCGGAGGGGCCGGAGCGGGAGGTCTCGGGCACGAGCGGGCCCGGCAACCAGATGGTGATCCGGATGGCACCGCTGCGCGCCTTCGAGCCCGATCTCCACTTCGCCGGGCTCCCCGACGGGGGCTTTGCGGCGCTCGACTCGACGACATATCGCGTCGGGATCTTCGACGCGAGCGGCGCCCTCGTGCGCGAGATCGAGCGACCGGTCCCGCCGATCCCCGTCACGCTGGCGATCAAGGAGGCTCAGCGGGCGCTCCTCCTCGCCGAGCAGGAGGAGCACGAACGCTCGGGCGATCAGTCGGGTAGCGTTCGAATTATCGGAATCGGCGCGAGCAATGTGCAGCTCGACGGGATGAACGAGATGATGCGCAACCGGATCGAGACGATGAGCTTCTTCCCCGAGATCCCTGCCGTGAGCGGCCTCGCCACCGACTGGGAGGGGCGCCTCTGGATCGAGCGCGCGTCGGGCGAGCCGGGCGTGGAGGGCCCGACCGATGTCGTGACGGTGGAGGGGAACTACCTGGGCACGCTCCCCGCCGACGCGCTGCGCACCCCGGACGCCTTCGGGCCGGACGGGCTCGCCGTCTGGATCGAGACGGACGACTTCGACGCGGCGCGCATCGTGGTGGGGCGGATCGCGGAGGGGGCCGCGGGCGGAACGTCCTGAGGTGACGCGGATCGGAGCCATGACGAATCGAATCCTGATGGTCCTGACCGCCGCCGTTTTGACCTTCTCGCCCATCGACGTCGAGGCGCAGGGAGTTGACGGAGCACCGGCTCGCGGGGTCTGCGCTCCCGACAATCCGCTGGCGCGTGAGGAGGTGCGATCCGTTCTCACCGATCCGGGCCTCACCGAGGCGCGTGATCGGGCGGGCCTCGTCGGATTCGATCCGGCGTCGGTCACGCTGCTCGAGGGGCCCGCGGATGCCCAGACCTGTGCTCAACTGCAGCGTCGAATCCCGCGGGTATTCACGATCCACGGACCCGATGCACCATGGGTGGCCACGTACTTCCGGGCGGGCGACCGATTCGTGATCACCGTGATCTCGAATCCGAACTCCAGGCGGGATGTCGACCTGCTGGCGTGGGGCCAGACGATCATCCTCGATCCAGAATTCCGGATCCTGGAGTCGATCTTCAACTGAAGTCCCCCCGGGCACGCCCGGCGCCCACCCGGGTATGCCCGCTCCGTGTTCTGGATCCTCCTCGGCGCCCTCCCGTGGGTGCTCGTGCTCGGCTTCCTCGCGCTGGGCGTGCGACTCCCCCACCCTCTGCCCCCGTCGACCGGGACGCCGGAGGGGGGCGCGGGCCGTGTGTCGGTCGTGATCCCGGCGCGCAACGAGGCGCGCAATATCGAGCGCGTGATGCGCACGGTGGCCGCGAGCGATCACCCCGACGTCGAGATCCTCGTCGTCGACGACCGAAGCGAGGACGCCACTGCCGAGATCGCGCGTCGCGTCGCGTCCGACCTCGCGGCGACCTCGTCGGCGCGGATCCGCGTGATCGAGGGCGCCGAGCTCCCCGAGGGGTGGCTCGGCAAGCCGTGGGCGTGCGCCCAGGGCGGGGAGGCCGCGACGGGCGCGTACCTCCTCTTCACCGACGCCGACACGCGCCACGCCCCCGACCTCCTCCGACGCGCCGTGGCCGAGCTCGAGGCGACCGGCGCCGAGGTCCTCTCGCTCGCCGGACGCCAGCTCATGGAGAGCTTCTGGGAGCGGGTGGTGCAGCCGCAGATCTTCACCTCGATGCTCTTCCGCTACGCCGATCTGCGCGATCCCCTCCCGCCGGCGCGCTTCCGGGACGCGGTCGCCAACGGACAGTACATCCTCTTCCGTCGCGACACGTGGGAAGCGATCGGGGGACACGCCATGGTCCGCGGCGAGGTGGTGGAAGACCTCAAACTGGCGCAGCACCTCGTCCGGCTCGGGCACACCCTCCTGATCCGGATGGCCGAGGACGCCTTCGCGACGCGGATGTACACGAGCCTGGACGCACTCGTGCGCGGCTGGTCGAAGAATATCGTCCTCGGCGGAATGGCCACACTTCCCCCGGGCCCCCTGCGCCGCGTGGCGCCAGCCGCCATCTTCCTCGGGACGCTCCTCCTCTGGATCGCGCCGCCGGTGATTCTCGCGGTGGCGGTCGTGATGGGTGCGGAGACACTCGCACAGTGGAGTGCGACGGTGGTGGGCATCAGCCTCCTCTTCTGGGGGGCGGTGTCGTGGCGGATGGAGGTGAGCCCGCTTCACGCCTTCGCCTACCCGCTGGGCGCGGGGGTGGGGGCGTGGATCTATCTTCGCGCGTGGGTGCGGGGTGGAGATGTGGAATGGAAGGGACGACGCTACCGCGTACGCGGGGTGGCCGATCCCGGTGAACCTGGAGGACTCTGAGTGAACGAATCCGGCGCGCTCCTCGATATTCTTCGCGCGAATCTCCTCTCGCCGATTCCGCTGGCCTTCGCCCTCGGTGTCGCGGCGCGGCTCCTCAAGAGCGAGTTCTCGCTCCCGAGGGACATCTACGCCGGGCTCGGCATCTATCTCCTCTTCGCCCTAGGCCTCAAGGGCGGGGTGGAGCTCGGGAATGCGCCCCTGGCCGCGATCGTCGTGCCCGCGCTCGTCACCCTCGGTCTGGGCGTGATCCGCCCCCTCACCAGCTACGGGGTGCTCCGCTCGGTGGGGCGCATGGGTGTGGCGGACTCCGCGGGGATCGCGGCGCACTACGGCTCGGTCTCGGCGGTGACCTTCATCGCCGCGCTCGCCTTCACCGACGGCGTGGGCTTGCCCGCCGAGGGCTTCATGCCGACGCTCCTGGCGATCCTCGAGGTGCCGGGGATCGCGGTGGCGCTCATGATCGGCGCGGTCAAGCTCGGCGGCGATCGCCCGACTGGGGAGGTGCTCCACGAGGTGCTCACCGGACGCACCCTCGTCCTCCTCGGAGGCGGACTCCTGGTTGGCGCGCTCTCCGACCCCGGCGCGTGGGAGCAGGTGAAGCCCTTCTACGACGGCGCGATCTTCAAGGGCGCGCTCGTCCTCTTCCTTCTGGAGATGGGGGTCGTCGCGGGCGAGCGGCTGGCAGATCTGAAGGAGACGGGCGCCTTTCTCCTCGTCTTCGGCGTCGTCATGGCGATCGCGCACGGGCTCCTCGGCGCGGCGGTCGGCACGTGGGCGGGGCTCTCGCCCGGGGGCGCGACGGTGCTGGCCTCGATGGCGGCGAGCGCTTCGTACATCGCCGCGCCCCCCGCGGTGCGGATGACGATCCCCGAGGCGAATCCCACCCTCTCGCTCACCGCCGCGCTCGCGATCACCTTTCCCTTCAACATCGTCGCCGGAATTCCGCTCTATTTAGCCTTCGCCACCTGGCTCGCCGGCTGAGGAGGCCGCCATGGATCTGCACGAACTCTTTCTGGTCACCCTCGTCGTCGAACCGGTCCTGGAGGACCACGTCACCCGCGACCTCCTGGAGCTCGGCGCGACGGGGTTCACCGTCATGGAGGCGCGCGGCCGAGGCACGCGCGGGATCCGCACCGGGGACATCCCGGGCCACAACGTGCGGATCGAGACGGTGGTGGCGAAGTCGGTCGCCGAGAGGATCCTGACGCGGGTGCAGGAGAAGTGGTTCGAGCAGTACGCCGTGATCGCGTGGGCCCACCCGGTGAAGGTGGTGCGGGGCGACAAGTACGTCGCGGGCGAGACCCAGGGTGAGGCGGAGGCGGACGAGGAGTAGGATCGCGGGTCCGGATCGAGCCTTATCTTCCGGCATGTCCTCGCCCGCGCCCAGCCGACCCGACTCTCCGCCCCCGGAGTTCGTTGCGCGGCTCCGTGCCCGCGCGGAAGAGCTCGGGCTGATCGGCTTCGGCATCGCCCGCCCCGACCCGAGCCGGCACGGGGAGTTTCTGGACGCCTGGCTCGCGGCCGGGTACGAGGGCGAGATGGGGTGGCTGGCGCGCCCCGATGCGGTCGCGCGGAGGGCGGATCTCCGGAAGACGATGCGGGAGGTGCGTTCGGTGGTCGTCGTTGCGGATCCCTACGACCACGGCGATCCGCCCGAGGTGCCGGACGATCCTTCGATCGGGGTGATCGCCCGCTACGCGCGCGGGCGGGATTACCACAAGGTGCTGGACGGGAAACTGCGGGCGCTCCTTCGGTGGATCGAAGAGGCGTGTGACGGCGAGGTCGCCGGGCGCGTCCATGTCGATACCGGCCCCGTCCTCGAACGGGAGCTGGCCGAGCGGGCCGGGCTCGGATGGTTCGGCCGGAACACGATGCTGATCCACCCCGATCACGGATCGTACGTCTTCCTCGGCGTGCTCCTCCTCGATCTCGAGCTTCCCGCGACCGACGATGCGGTCCCGGATCGGTGCGGGAGCTGCTCCGCCTGTATCGAGGCGTGCCCGACCGACGCGCTCCTGGGCCGCGACGAGGAGGGAGCGCCGGTGATGGACGCCCGTCGGTGCATCTCGTATCTGACGATCGAGCACCGCGGCCCGATCCCCGAGGCGCTTCGCCCCGCCATCGGGAACCGGATCTACGGGTGCGACATCTGCCAGGAGGTCTGCCCCTGGAACCTCCGCTTCGGTGCGCGGAGCGCGGAGCCCGACTACGCCGCGCGGGGACCGGGCGAGCGGCCGCACGGGGTGCAGGCGCTGCCGGGGGATGCGGTGCCGCCGCGGGGAGCCGCGCCGCCCGGCGAGCCCGCGGTACCCTCGGGGTCCGCGGCGCCCGGAGAGCCCGCGGCACCCTCGGGATCCGCGGCACACGGGGAGACCGACGTTCCCGCGGAAACGTCGGGGCGGCGGGATGCTCACCCGGGCACCGAGGCGCCGTCGCTGGTCGAACTCATGCGGATGACGCCCGAGGGGTGGGAGGCGTTCAGCCGGGGGAGCGCGATTCGGCGCGCCGGCTACGCGGGGTTCCGGCGGAATGTGGCGGTGGCGCTGGGGAACTGGCTGGCGTCGGTGGACGACCCGCCGGAGGCGGCGGTGGCGGTGCTGCGCGACGCGCTCGAGGACGAGAGCGAGGTGGTGCGGGAGCACGCGGCGTGGGCGCTGGAGAGGGCGTAGTCTCTTCCCGACCTCAGGGGCCGAACACGCCGATGGGGAGGACCCAGATGTCGTCGTCTCGGCGGTAGGCATACCGGCCGGAGCCGACGATGACGCCCAGAGCAGCTGGAACCCCCAACCGATCTGTGTCGACCCGGTCCCGGAATCTCAGGAGGCTCTCAGCCGCCTCCTCGATCCATCGTTCACCCCCCAGCTTCACCTCGAATGCTGCCCATGGGCCGCCGTGCGAAGAGACGATCGCGTCGATCTCGAGTCCGGTATTGTCGCGGTAGTGGTATACGTCCGCGTCGGCTGCCTGGGCGTAGACACGGAGATCACGGACGACCATCGACTCGAACAGGAGGCCGAAGAGCTCCAGATCGCGACGGAGCTGGTCGGGTCCTGTTCGGAGCGCCGCCACGGCGAGAGACGGATCCACGAAATGGCGCTTCGGGGCATTGCGGAGGATCGACTTCGACCGGAGGTGGGGGGCCCAGGCGGGTTGATCCTCGATGACCATGAGCCGCGTCAGGGA
Source organism: Longimicrobiales bacterium (assembly GCA_032250675.1). Taxonomy (GTDB): domain Bacteria; phylum Gemmatimonadota; class Gemmatimonadetes; order Longimicrobiales; family Gaopeijiaceae; genus Gaopeijia. Next base: position 9,120 of record JAVVEY010000004.1, read on the forward strand.
GTCGGCGTATTCGAGAGCCGTGTGGTCCTTCAGGGCGCCGTCTGTGCCGGCCGCATCTCTGGCCATCGTGGCCATCGACGCATTTGTGGCGACATTTCGAGCGTAGGAACGGAGGAATCGCCCCACCCGCTCCGGATCGCGGGAGATGCCGTCTACCTCTGAGATGTCGACACGTCGCACCTCCTCGAGGTAGTCGCGGTTCGCCTGGAGGGCGACGCTCGACGTGCGCCGCAGGTGCCCGGGCCATCCTCCCACGGAAACGAGATCGAACAGCGTGTCCGTGTCGAGGTCAGACTGGGCACCCTGGTCGAGGTCACCTGCCAGCGCAGCTCGCAATGAGATGGCGCCCGTGGAGGCCTCCAGCTCGAAGAGGGACATCGGGCGCATCCGGAGGCGGGTGAGCCGCCCCGCGCCGGTATGCCGGACCGCATCGTCCGCGGGCACGGCAGAGCCCGTGAGTATGAACTGCCCCGGCGCCTGCCGATCATCGATCGCTCGACGCACGTGGTTCCATATCTCAGGTGCGGTCTGCCACTCGTCGATCAGGCGGGGGGTCGGCCCCGCCAACACGAGACCGGGATCGAAGCCGACGGCAGTCCGAGCGTCCTCATCCACGTCGAGGAGCACCTCGCTGGCGGAATGCTGACGCGCCGTGGCCGTCTTGCCGCACGCCTTCGGCCCCTCGATCACCACGGCGCCCATGGCTTCCAGGCGCCTCGCGAGTTCACCGTCCGCCGTCCGAGTTCGGTATTCCATGGGCTCTCCCAGTTGCACCGATGGCATGATTGTAACACTCAGGACGGCATGATTGTAATAGATGTAGAGGCATGTATATAAGACATTGGGCATCCCCGCGCCCGGAACGCGGACCCTCCTGCCGCAACTCCGAGCCCCCGGTCCGGCGGAGCCCGGCTACGCCGCGCGGGGACCCGGGGAGCGACCGCACGGGGTGCAGGCGCTGCCGGGCGAGGCGGTGCCGGCGGGGGAGGCCGCGCCATCCGCGGAGACCGACGTTCCCGCGGAAACGTCGGGGCGGCGGCATGCTCACCCGGGCACCGAGGCGCCGTCGCTGGTCGAACTCATGCGAATGACGCCCGAGGGGTGGGAGGCGTTCAGCCGGGGGAGCGCGATCCGGCGGGCCGGCTACGCGGGGTTCCGGCGGAATGTGGCGGTGGCGCTGCAGAGGGCGCGGATCTGAGCACTTGAGACGGAAGAGTTCGGGGAGTATCCTCTCCAGCGGCGCGTCAGGGCGCCGTTGCGCGATCTACTCCGACCGCAGGATCGCCGACGGTTCCAGGCGGGCCGCGCGCGACGCCGGGATCCAGCACGCCGCAGCGGCGATCAGAGCCATCGCGAATGCGACGGCGCCGTGAGTCATCAGATCGAGGCGTGTGACGTCGAAGAGGAGGCTCGAGAGGAACTCGTGGGTCGCGGCCGCACCGAGAAACCCGATCACGCCACCGCACCGTCGCCGGTGAGGTCGATCCCACCCTGGTCGTCTCGGTGGACGGTCCCCTCGACGAAGTCTACGAGGGGGACTGGTACCTCATCCTCGCCGCGAGCCTCGGCGCTGGTCTCCTCGTCGGCGTGCTCCGGGCACTTCGCGTCGATCCGAGTGAGGCGCTGCGGAGCGAGGGGTGATCCCGGGGTTGGCTCGATCCACGGGGTGAGAGCGGTCTCTTGTGATACATAGATCCACAAGGTATAATACCTCTATGTATCTGATGATCGAACCCGCACGGCGCCTTCGACGCCCGGCCCCGCCCCCCCGATGAGCATCAACAAGGATCTCGTGGCCGCCTCCTCCACCCCCCTCGTGCTCGCGATCCTGACCGAGGGCGACAGCTACGGCTACGCGATCCTGCAGCGCGTGCGCGAGCTCTCCGGGGGCGCGCTCGAGTGGACGGACGGGATGCTCTATCCCGTGCTCCACCGGCTGGAGCGCGCCGGTCTGGTGGCGTCGCGCTGGGAGAAGGCGGAGACGGGCCGGAGGCGGAAGTACTACCGGATCACCGAGACGGGGCGCGAGCAGCTCGAAGAGGAGCGCCGGCAGTGGCGCACCGTCGACGACGCGCTGCGAACGATCTGGTCGACCACGGTCGAATTCTCTAGGGCGGAGCTCTCCCCGCTCCTCGTCACCCCCAGGACTCAATCATGAACGAGACGCAATCGGAGTCGCCGCTGGGCGATTCGCTCGAGCGACAGATCAACGCATGGCGCGCGCACCTGCAGCGGAGCCGGTCGGTCACCGCCGCCGACACCGCCGAACTCGAGGACCATCTGCGCGAGCAGATCGCGTCACTCGCGGAGCGGGGGCTCTCCGACGACGAGGCCTTCCTCGTCGCGGTCAAGCGCATCGGCGCGATCGATGACCTCACGCGGGAGTTCGCCCGGGAACACTCCGAGCGGCTCTGGAAGCAGCTCGTCCTCTCGGGCACCGACCCGGACGGGGCCGAGATCCCGGACGGACGGTGGGGATCGACGAAGATGTGGGTCGCGCTCGCCCTCGCGGCGGGTGCGGCCACGGCGATGAAGCTCCCGACCTTCTTCGGGATCGAGCTCGATCCCGACCAGAACGCCTTCTATCTGGTCAACACCCCCTTCCTCGTCCTCCCCTTCATCGTCGCGTGGTTCGCGTGGGATCGACCCCTCTCGGGGCGCGCACGCCTCGGCGTGCCGGCGGTCTTCATCGCGGCGGCCCTCGCGGTGAATGCGTTCCCCTTCCCCGGGATGTCGAATGGGGAGATCGCCGATACGCAGGTGCTGAGCATTCTGCATGTCCCGCTCCTCCTCTGGATCGTCGTCGGCGTGGCGTACGTGGGCGGGGCGTGGCGAGCCAGCCCGCGGCGCATGGACTTCATCCGCTTCACCGGCGAGCTCTTCATCTACTACGTCCTGATCGCGCTCGGCGGCGGGGTGCTGATCGGACTGACCTTCGTGCTCTTCGAGGCGATCGGGATCGACGTCGAGCCGGTGGTTCAGAGCTGGATCCTCCCCGGAGGGATCGCGGGGGCCGCGGTGGTGGCCACCTGGCTGGTCGAGGCGAAGCAGAGCGTGATCGAGAATATCGCGCCGGTTCTGGCGCGCATCTTCATCCCCCTCTTTGCCGCGGTGCTGCTCGTCTTCGTCGCGACGATGGCGATCACGGGGCGCGGCCACGACGTGGAGCGCGACATCCTGATCGCCGTCGATCTCCTCCTGATCGTGGTCTTCGGGCTCCTCCTCTACGCCACCTCGGCGAGAGACCCTGACGCCCCGGTGGGCCCGATGGACTCGATGCAGCTCGTCCTGGTGGGGACCGCGCTCGTCGTGGACGCGCTCGCGCTCTGGGCGATCGGCGCGCGCATCTCCGAGTTCGGCTTCACCCCCAACCGACTCGCGGCGCTGGGGATGAATCTGGTTCTCCTCGGCAACCTCGGCGGTGCGGGGGTGCTGCAGACGCGCTTCGTGCGGGCGCGCTCACCCTTCACCCGCATCTGGGCGTGGCAGATGAATTACCTCTACGTGATCGCCGTGTGGGGGGCCACCGTCGCCCTCCTCTTCCCACTGATCTTCGGCTTCGCGTGAGGGCGACGCGCGTCAGTCGCCCGCCACCGCCTCGGGGCTGCCCGTCTCGATCTGCGGCGCCGAGGGACGCCTGAGCACGAGCGCCGAGAGACGATCGGTGATGCCGTGCAGGATCAGGTAGGCGCTCGGCACGACGAAGAGGGTGAGGAAGGTCGAGACGCTGAGTCCACCCACCACCGCGATCGCGAGGGGCTGCATGAGCGACGACCCTTCACCGATCCCGAGCGCGAGGGGGAGCATCCCCACCCCGGTGGTGAGCGAGGTCATGAGGATCGGGCGGAGTCGCACCGCGCCCGCCTCGATGACCGCCTCGGTGCGCGAGTGTCCCTCTCGCTGGAACTGTTCGATGTACTCCACGAGGAGGATCGCGTTGTTCACGACGATCCCCGCGAGGAGGATCACGCCGAGGAGCACCGGAGCGCTCAGCGACGACCCCGTGATGACGAGCGCGCCCGACACCCCGATGAGCGAGAGCGGCACCGAGGAGAGGATCGCGAGCGGGTTGACGAGGCTCTCGTACTGCACCGCCATCACCACGAAGACGAGGAAGACGGCAATGAGGATCACGAGTGCGAGCTGCCGGTTGTTCTCCTCGATCGCATTCGCCTCGCCCCCGACGATCACGGCGTAGCCGTCGGGGAAGGTCATCCCGGCCAGGCGGGACTTCACCGCGTCGCTCACCTCACCCACGCTCGCCTCGGAGGTGATGACATCGGCCGTGAGGCGAAGCACGCGGTTCTGATTCTCCCGGATGATCTCGCCGGGACCCACACGGGTGTAGACCGTCGCGACGTCACGCAGGAAGATCGGCGCCCCTCCCGCGGCCGCGGGGAAGAGCGCGATCGAGCCGACCGAGGAGGGCTCCTGGAATCGCTCTTCGGGGAACTGCACCCGGACATCGAATTCGCGGTTTCCTTCGGTGTACTGCGTGGCGATCGTGCCGTCGACGGCGGTGCGCAGCGTCGCCCCCACCGTCTCGACATCGAGACCGAGGAGGACCGCGCGTTCGCGGTTGAGCTCGATCGCGAGCTCGCGCGCGCCCTCCTCGGTCGAGGACTCGATATTCTCGAGCCCCGGGATCCCCTGAAGCGCCGCGGTGATCTCGCGCCCGATCTCCTGCTGCACGCCGAGATCGTCCCCGATGATCGAGATCGCGACGGGCGAGCCGCTCCGGTTGGTGCGCAACCCGCTGATCCGTGGGGGACGGAAGAAGGCGCGCACGCCGGGGAAGCCCCGTTCGGTGACCTTCGCCTGCATCTTCTGGACCCACTCGTCGGCGGTCATCGTGCGCTCCGAAAGGGGGACGAGGCGCACCGTCAGCGAGCCCCGGTTGGCGCGCTCGGAGGTGGAGGATCCGAAGATGAACCCGCCCGCCGTGGCGAAGACCGTCTCGACGTCCGGCATCTCGGCGATCATGGACTCGAGCTCGAGAACGACCTCGTTGGTTTCCTCCGGCGCGGCGCCGGGAGGGAGCGAGATGTAGGAGCCGATATTCCCGTTGTCGACCTGCGGGAGGAACTCCGAGCCGAGCCCTCGCGAGAGTTCCCACGCACCCCAGAGCGAGCTGAATCCGGCGAGCACGATGACCCAGCGCAGACGGATCATCGTCGGCGCCACACGGCGATAGGCGTCGCGCCCCCACCGCACCGCGCCGTCGACCGCCGCGAGACCCGGAAGCTTCTTGACGCCCGAGCGGTGCTTGACCTTGGAGAGCTGCGCGGCCACCGACGGCACCACGGTGAGCGCCACGAAGAGCGAGGCGAGGATCGCGAAGGAGATCGTCAGGATCAGTTCGCGGAAGATGAGCGCGGTGAGACCCGTGATGAGGAGGAAGGGCACCACCGCGGCGAGGTTCGTGGCGGTGGACGCCACGACCGCGCTCGTGACCTCGGACGACCCCACATGCGCCGCATGGATCGGATCGTCGTGCAACTCCTCGGTGTGCCGGAAGATATTCTCCAGCATCACGATCGAGTTGTCGATCAGGAGCCCGATGCCGAGCGCGAGCCCGCCGAGCGAGATGATGTTCAGCGTGAGCCCGCCGCCACCCATCATCACGAAGGTGCCGAGGATCGCGAGCGGGATCGCGAGGCCGATGACGAAGGTCTTTCGCAGCGACCCGAGGAAGGCGAAGACGACGAGCATCGCGAGGAGGCCCCCGCCGATCGCGGCGTTCCGGACCGAGGTCACCGACGAGTGGATGAACTCCGCCTGGTTCTCTATCACCTGAAGGTGAATATCGGCAGGGAGAAACCCGGTCGAGCGGAGGTTGTCGAGGCGCGCTTCGATCTCGTTCGCGACACGCACCGTGTTCGCCTCGGGCTGCTTGCGCACCGAGAGCTTGACGGCGGGGACGCCATCGAGGCGTGCCCAGAGCCGCTGGTCGGCATTGGTATCCCGGATGTCGGCCACGTCGGACAGACGGATGCGCTGTCCACTCTGGGTGAAGAGGAGGAGAGAGCGGAGGTCGTTGACCGTCTTGAACTTCCCCGTCGTCTTGCCCACGAGTTCCTGCGATCCACCCGAGAAGCGACCCGCGGCGACGTTCTGGTTCTCGGCACGGAGCGCATTGATCACCTCCGCGACCGAGATCCCGAAGGCCTGCAGGCGCTCCTGGTTCATCTCGACGATGATCTCCCGGTTGAGCCCGCCGGAGACATCCACCGAGGCGACGCCTTCGATCGTCAGAAGCTGCGGGCGGAGTCGATTGTCCACCCAGTCTCGCAACGAGATGAGGTCGCGCGTGTCGGAGCTGAGCGCGGCTTCGTAGATCGCCGACTGCGCCGGGTCGAACTTGAAGATCGTGGCCGGCTCCGCCTCTTCGGGGAGCTGCGAGGCGACGCGATCGAGGTTCTTCGAGGCGTCCTGGAGCGCGAAGTTGATGTCCGTCCCGTACGAGAACTCCAGGGTGACCGCGACGCGTCCCTCCTGGATCTCGGTCTCCATGCTGACGAGGTCCTCGGTGGTGGCGAGGGCGTTCTCGAGCGGCTTGGCGATCGTCTCCTCGAGCACCTCGGGGTCCACCCCGGGGTTGCTCACATTGACCCGCACCGAGGGGTAGACGATCGGCGGGAGGAGGTCGAGTGGGAGACGGTTCACGAAGAAGAACCCGAGCACCACGACGACGGAGGCGAGGGTGAGCGTTCCGACGGGACGTCGGATCGACCAGCTCGCGATCCCGCGGTGATCGTCACGCCGGGGCGAATCTCCGGGCGGGTTGGAAGGGCGGGCGCCAGGATCGTTGTTCATCATTCATTCCCCGGAACGGGAGCGGTCGAGGAGTCACCTCCGTTTTCGGCGCGCGACGCCCGTTCGGTCGTCATGTCGCGGATCCGACCGCCGTCACGCAGAAGGTTCGAGCCGGCCACAACCACCCGTTCACCCGGATCGAGCCCCTGCAGGACTTCCGCGCGATCGCCCGACGTGAGACCCGGGGTGATGCTGCGAAAGACAACGGTCGATTCGGCGACCACATACACCCCCTCGGTACCCCCACGACTCACGATGGCACCGGCGGGGACGAGTGTCGCATTCTCACGCGGTGCGAGTTCGAAGGTCACGCGTGCGAGGAAGCCGGGGCGAACGCGCCGTGGGTCGACGCCGTCGAGCATGACTTCGACCGGAACGAGTCGGGTGGCGGGGTCGGCGGAGGGGAAGACGCGCCGCACCCGCGCCTCGATCTCCTGGCCGGGGATCGCATCGAGCCTCACGGAGACCGGGTCTCCCGGGGAGATCTCGACCACATCGAGCTCCGAGACCGAGACCCGTACCACCATCGTGTCGATCTCCGCGATCTCCACGAGGCGGCTCTGCCCGGCGAGGATATCACCGGCCTGGACCTCCCGCGTGGTGACCACGCCGCCCAGCGGCGCGCGGATGACGGTGTAACCGACCCGCGTCCGGAGCTGTTCGGCCTGGGCGCGTGCGGCTTCGAACGCCGTCCGATCGACCTCGAACTCCGCCTGCGTGATGACGCTGAGGTCGCGCAGTTGAATCGCCCGTTCGTAGGCCGATTCCGAGACCTGGAGCTGGGCTTCGGCGGCGCGGAGCTGTGCCTGAAGCTCGCGATCGTCGAGGCGTGCCAGCACGGCGCCTTCTTCGACGCGGTCGCCCTCTTCGACATTGAGCTCGAGGAGCGCACCGGCGACCTGGGCGTTCACACCGATGGTGCGGATCGCCTCCACCGTTCCCGGGATCGTGATCGTCCGGGCGATGCGCCCCAGAGTGACGGTGTCCGTGCCGACGGGGACGGGCTGGTTGTCCCGATCGTCGGGTTCGGCGGCTGGGGCCTGTCCACCGCACGCGGCGGCGAGAACGAGGAGGGCAGGCAGCACGCGACGCATCGCCGGACGTACATCCCGGAGGGATGACGTGCGACGGTCCGCGAGCAGGCCGCTTCGAAGCCGGCGCACCGGCGATACACGAATCACATCCACTCCAGATGTGCAGGAACGAAATTGAACGAGTCGGGGTCGCGCATCGTGGCGGCCCCCGGGGACGTAATGCATGACATCCCCCGAGGGATCCTTCGACTCTCGCGGGTCACGTCGACTCTCCGCGCGCGCCTGCGGCACGGGGGGGGTCAGGGTGGCGACAGGGGTTGACCACGGGGGCCCGGTAGTGGGGCTTGTGGAGGAGCGGATATGCGGCGTTATCATGAAAAATATCTGAGTGTCAGAGGTATACAGGAGGACTCTCACCCCCCGGATAGTGTTGGCTGCATACCCCCCGATCGGTGTCGCGAGCCCGGCACGCCTCTTGCGCCGCACCCAGTAGACACGATCACCACGAAGACGCGTGTGGCGGTCGAGGATCCCGGCGGAGGCGCGCCAGGCCGCGGTCGAGCCCGATGCCGCGAGATGAGGTGACCTTGTCGAGAGACATCGAGTGACCTCTGAGGAGTACATCCCGGAGGTCGGTGCCGGCCCGCGTCGCTTCGGCGCACTCTCCCCCACAGATCGCTTCGAGATGAATCTCACGGATCTCCCGCACCGGTGGCGCCACCGCCGCGCAGTCCTCTCGCTCGCCATCGCCGCCGCGATCTCCGCCCTCGGCGGCTCCGGCGGTGTGGCGGCGCAGGTGGCCGTACCCGATTCGGCCGCGCTCGATATCCCCGGAATCGAGGTGACGGGTGAACGTGCCGTGGCGCTCACCGGCGGGGCGTCGGCGCTCGAGATCGATGTCCGGAGCCTCCCGCTCCTGCGGGCGGCGCCGACCGTCGAGGATCTCTTTCGGGAGATCCCGGGCCTCGGGGTACGGACGAATTCGCGGGGCCAGGCGGAGATCACGGTACGGGGATCCGAGTCGCGTCAGGTCGCCGTGCTCCTCGACGGGATCCCCCTGAGCCTCGGGTGGGATCATCGGTCCGATGTATCCGTGCTCCCGGCAACCGCGGTCGAGCACGTCCAGTTCGTGCGGGGCCTCTCGACGATGACGGCGGGACCGAATGCGCTGGGGGGTGTGGTGCGACTCAGCCTGACGGAGGGCGCGGAACCGGGCCTCCGCGCGAGTTCCGGGTCCGATCAGCTCGGGGGGTGGACCGCCTCCGGCGACGTCACGCACCTCTTCGCGGAGGGACGCGGGGTGGTGCGAATCGGAGGTGGATACCGGGACATCCCCGCCGTTCCGCTCGCCGACGACGTCGACGAGCGCCCGCAGGCGGAGAGTGGGGAGCGGCAGAATACCGACATGCGCAATGTGGACGGCTTCCTCGCGCTCCGGTACGAGACGGTGTCGGGGAGGTGGGCGAGCTTCACCGCGGTGGGTCACGATACCGATCGCGGGATCGCCGCCGAGCTCGGTACGGCGAACGCACGCTTCTGGCGTCAGCCCGACACCCGCCGGGGACTCTTCGCGCTCCGCGCCGGCACCGGTGAGCAGGATTCGCCGTGGGGGAGGGGGTCGATCGAGGCGGGAATCTTTCTCGACGAGAGCACCGAGGAGACGGTGGCCTTCGAGGGGGCCGACTTCGACGTGATCGAGGGGATCGAGCGTGGCGACGGCACCACGGTGACGGGACGTGTGCGCGGTTCGCACTCGCTCGGCGCGCGGGGGACGCTGCGCGCCTCCACCGACTACGTGATGATCGACTTCGACACCGAGGAGGACGGGGTGTCGCGTGCCTTCGACCAGCGACTCCTCAGCACCGCGCTCGAGACGGAGTGGCGGGTGGCGGGCGACGCCGGGACCGGCCCGTTCAGCGAGGTGACACTGAGCTTCGGTGGAGCGTACGACCGGATGACGGTCGAAGAGGCGGGTGGACTCCCGCTCCCCGGAGCGATCGAGGAGTGGGGCGGACGCGTGGGGGTTGCCGCCGAGATGCGTTCGGGCCCAACGCTGCACGCGAACGTCAGCCGCCGCGGACGCTTTCCCGCGCTGCGCGAGGCCTTCTCGGAAGCGCTCGGGCGCTTCGTCCCGAACCCGGGGCTCGGCGCCGAGACACTCGTCGCGATCGAGGCGGGGGTGACGGTGGATCTGGGCACGGGGCAGCTCCAGGTGGTCGGCTTCCGGAACGACCTGAGCGACGCGATCCGGCGGATCACCTTCGCGGACGGAACGCGGCAGCGTGTGAACTCCGACGAACTCGAAAGCCATGGGGTGGATATCTTCACGACCCAGCGTGTGGGGCCCTTCCTGGTGGGAGGCGATCTCCGGTTGCAGTCGGTCGAGTTGACCGACCCGGGGCTCAACGTCTCGACCGAGCCCGAGAATGTGCCCGAGCAGGAGGGACGGATCTGGACGGAGTGGGGGACCCCCTCGGTGCTCCGGATCCGGGGCGAGGCCGAGTTCACCGGATCCCAATTCTGTCAGGACCTGGACACGGGCGAGGATGTCGAGCTCGACGGCGGCACCTGGCTCAATGGAGTCATCTCGCGCGTCTGGTCGGTCGGGACGGGGATGTGGGGTCAGGTCGAGACCTCGCTGCGTGCGACCAACCTCGCCGACACCACCCTCCATGATCAGTGCGGGCTTCCGCGTCCGGGACGGACGCTCTCCTTCCAGGTGAGCGTGAAGTAGGAGGCTCGAACGCGCGGTGGACACGCGCGGTGGACACGCGCGGTGGACAGCGGACGAAGGTGCGTGGCCGGAAGTCACGGCACAGATTGGCGAATCCGCTACCGTCTCCCCTTCGAGCTGTCGAGGTCTCGCATGCGCCTCTCGTCGAAGCGTCGCACCCCGAGCGCCGAAGTCGGGACCGTGCGTGCGTCGGGAGTGGGGAGGGTGGTGCGAGTGTGGCTCGTGACACTCGTCTTCTGGGCGCTCGCCGGTGGGCTCGCGGTGTGGGGGATCGTCGAGAACCTCGGGGTGGGCTCTCCGGTGCTCTGGGGCGCCGCCCTCTTCGCGATCCCCGCCCTGCACATGGTGATCCATTCGCTCCTCGTGACGGCGCGCTGGGTGCGGTTCGGTCGGACCGAGCTGCGTCTCGACCCCTCGCCGCCCGCGCCGGGCGGCGATCTCGGGGGGACGATCGAGGCGCGCGGAGCACGGTGGGACGGCGCCCACGCGCGGGAGCGCGGCCGGTGGCGCGTGACGGTGTCGTGCATCCGTACGACGATTCGGAGCGGCACCTCGTCGTCCAACCGGAGACGCTGGGAATCGGTGGTATGGTCCGAGACGGTCGAGCCGCGCCTGGAGCGGAGGGCGCGGGGGGTGGGGGTGTCGTTCGCGGTGCCGCTTCCCGCCGAGCTCCCCCCCACCGAACCGCCCTCCTCCTCCTCCTCCTACCATCACTGGGCGGTGCGGCTGCAGGCGACGGTCCCGGGGCTCGACCTCGACCACACCTTCGAGGTGCCGGTCGTGGCGTCGGACGCACCCGCGGCGTCGACCGTCGAACACTCCACCCCACTCGGCGAGAGGTGGCCGCTCGAGGCGCTCCCGCGAGGCGCCGTGCGCGCGACACGGTCGTTCGAGGGATGGCGGCTCCACTATCCGGCCGGCCGTGACGGGGTGGGTGCGGTGGTCCTGACCGTCGTGGGCGTGCTCTTCGCGGGCGCGGGCGGCTTCGCGACGTGGTGGAGCGTCGACGCCCTCGTATCGGCCCGGTCGTTCGACCTCTTCTCCCTGATCTTCGAGGGGGTGCCCCTGGTGATGGGAGTGCTCTTCGCCGGGGTGGGCCTCCTCTTCATCGCGCTCGGCGTCTACCTGATCGGCAACAGCCTCGAGCTTCGCCTGACCGCGGACGAGGTGATCACGCGACGACGCTTCTTGGGTCTGCCCGTGGCCCGCGGAAACGCGCCGCGCGCCGAGATCGCACGGCTGCGCGTCAAGGTGACGGGGCAGACGGGTCAGGGCGCGGCGGCGCGCGTGCAGCGGGCGATCGTGGCCGAGACCACGACCGGCGTACGCCTGACGCTCGGCGATGGCCTCGGGTCGCCCGAGGCGGTGAACGCGCTGGGGAGCTTCTTCAGCGAGGAGCTCGGGCTCCCGATCGAGGAGGTGGAGGAGAAGGAGGGAGCCGAGAGCACGTTCACGCATCCGACCGACGCCGCCGGCCGCGCGGAGATGCGCAGCAGCTGAGGCGGAGTCGGCGATTTTGCCCCCATGCGGTATGCGGAGCGTGCGTTCGCTGCCCGCATGCCCCATCTTCAGATGACACGAGTCTCGCGGAGGCGCATCGGTGACGCGCTTCCACCGCGATCCTTGAATGTCTCTTTCCGGAGGTCGGCGTGCCGGATTCCCTCCCTGCCAGGGCGACGCTCCCTGCCAAGGCGACGCAGCTGAACTCGGCGATCCGCCGGGTACGCCGGGCTGAGCGTCTCTCGGGTGTGCCGGCGGGCGCGCTCCGCGCCGCCCTGATCTATGCGATCGTGGGCGGCGCCTGGATCGTCTTCTCCGACCGGGCGGTCGAGGCGTTCGTCACGGACCCGGCGCTGCGGGCCGCCATTCAGACATGGAAGGGACTCTTCTTCGTTGTCGCCTCCGCGCTGATCGTGGGGTTGCTCGTCTACCGCGAGCTTCGGCGCGCGCGCGGCCACGAGGCGATCGTCTCGGAGGTGGCGGAGCTGAGCGGAGCGAGTCTCGTGGTGATTCGCTCCGGTCGGGTGGTGGAGGCGAACGACGCCGCACTGCAGCTTCTCGGCGCCGGGTCGATCGACGAACTCCCCGAGGCGGCTGCCGGCGAGCTCCTCGGCGCGCGCGCCACGCCACAGGCGCGACCCGGGTCGAAGACCGACGACCCGGCCGGAACGACGGCGGGGCTCCACCGGATCACACTGACCCGCGTCGACGGTGCGGCGCTCCGCGTCGCGGTGAGCCTCCGTCGCGTGGAGTGGGAGGATGAGCCGGCGTGGGTCGGGGTGATCTTCGATGTCACCGAGTCCGAGCGTCGCGCGGGAACCGAGCGCACGCGGCAGCGGCTCGAGGTGCTGGGCCAGATCACCGCGACGATCGCCCACGATCTGCGCAATCTCCTCACGACGATCTTGGTTCCGCTCGAGTTCGCCCTCGATCGGCTCGAGCCGGACGCCCCGGGGCGTCCGGATGTCGAGGACGCGCTTGTGGGCGTCGGCCGTGCGGGACGCCTCACCCGGCAGCTCCTCGCCTTCGGGAGCCCACGGGGCGGAACGGTCCAGCCGGTCGATCTGCGAACCTTCCTCGAGGAAGTGCGCCCGATGCTCGGGCACGCCGTCGCGTCGGGTGTCGAGGTCGTCACGGAGGTCGCAGCGGGGCTTCCGGCGGTCGAGATCGACCCCGCGAGGCTCTCCCAGGTGGTGATGAACCTCGCGCTCAATGCGGCAGAGGCGATGGAGCACCGCGGGCGCGTGACGATCCGGGCCGGGGCGGGAGGGGGGAAACCTCCGGGCGTCCGGATCGAGGTGGAAGACACCGGCCCCGGGATCGATCCCGCGATCGCGAGGAACCTCTTCGAGCCCTTCTTCACGACGAAGGCGAGCGGGACGGGACTCGGCCTCGTGACGGTGCAGCGCATCGTGGCCGAGGCGGGCGGAAGCATCACCTTCGATCCGGGATTCGAGCGAGGCGCGCACTTCGTCATCGAGCTCCCCGCGTCCACCCGCGTCCCGGCGGCCCCTGCACCCACCCCGACCACCGTGGTCGCCGGCGCTACGGTCCCCATCGTCGAGGGCTCCCCCGTCGTCCTGGTGGTGGAGGACGAGCCGCAGGTGCGCCGGGCCGCCTCACGCGCCCTCGAGCGCGGAGGGTACCGCGTCGTTGCGGCAGCGAGCTGCGCCGAAGCGCGAGCTCTCGTGCGCGAAGGGGTGGTCCCCGATCTTCTCGTCACCGATGTCGGGTTGCCCGATGGAGACGGGCGGGATCTCGCTCGCGAGCTGGTGGCCGAACGTCCCGATCTCGCCGTCGTCGTCATGTCGGGGCACGCCTCCGGAGGAGACGCCGTGGGATCCGGGGCGCCCGAGCGCACGCGTTTTCTCGAGAAGCCCTTCACGATCTCGGATCTGCGGTCGGTGGCTTCGGCCGCGCGTTCCGGTCACGGATGACCGGGCCGCGTTGAACGACCCGGGGTTCAACGATCCGGTATCGACCCTTCGGGAGCGGTGAGCTCGCACTCCACGAAGTGCGGAGACATGAATGCGCCGATGAGGAGGTGACGTCCGGCGGGAACGGCGACGCTGGCGGTGGAGAGGAGCTCGCCAGCGTCGGAGAAGACGGTGCGTCCCTCGTCATTCCCCCCCGGCGCGATGCGGACGGCGATCGAAGGCGAGGGCCGGGTGGCGTCGCGCGCGTGCGGGAGGACGGAGAGGAGCCTGGGGTGCCCCGCGAGCCACACCTCACCGGTCAGGGGGTCCACCTCGACGTTGTCGGCCCCGAAGTCGAGTTCACGGCGGCCTCGCTCGGTGAGCCCGCCGCCGGTTGGGTCACGGTCGAGGATGCGGAGTCGATTCGGGGCCGTCTCGGCCACGTAGACGGTGCCCCGATCGGGTGAGACCGCGATCCCGTTGGGGTTGGTCAGGCGGTCTGCGGCGACGGAGAATCGTGTGCCGTCGAAGTACACGACATTCGCCCACGGCCTTCTGAGCCAGTCCTCAATCCGGCGCGCGGCGCGCGACGCGGCCCCGTGGTCGTTGGTGACGTAGAAGCGCTCGAAGTCCACACCGGCGACGTCGTTCGGATTGACGAGTGCGGCATCGGCGTGGGTGCGCACGTGCACGAGCTCGCCGTCGACGAGGTCGAAGATCTCGATCGTGTGGCGGGGGCGCTCGGCGGGCCACGGCTTCGGGCGATCGAACCGGCCCCCGCCGGGGTGGCTCACCACGAAGAGCCGCTTCGCGCCGTCGGGTCCGGTGACGAGCGAGATCCCGTGCGGTCGAAACTCGATCCCGGCGTCGGGGGTCAGATTGACGAGGGAGTCGGGGTGGCCGGGTCGGTAACGGAAGATCGCCCCGGGGGTCGGGTGCCCTTCGAAGGCACCGCGGCGATCGAGACTCGAGATCCAGGCGTACCCCGAGTCGGGGTCCCACACGATGTCCTCGGGACCCGGCACACCGGAGACGACGCGGCATGGGCCGGGTCGCACCCCCTCGACCGAACGAAAGAGTCCCGCGTCTCGCAGCATCTCGAATCCGAAGACGCCTCCGGTCAGGAGGAGTGCGGCGAAGAGGATTCGGAGGGTGGCGCGCATCGTCGCGAAGAGGGGGCGGTGTCGGGGGTGGAGGTCTCGATGAGTGGAAGGTGCGCGCACCGGTCAGCCCGATCGCGCCTCGCCTCCGCCTTCGAGTATGTCGAGAAGTTCGGTGAGATGCTCGTACCGGTGCGCGGGGAAGGTCGCGATCCGGATCGAGCGGGACTTCAGGTCCCGGTACCCCGGCGCGATCACGTATCCCCGCGCGCGGGCCCGCTCGATCGCCTCGCGAGGGTCCGGCACGATGAGGGTGTGGATCGTCACGGACCGCCACGCCTCGTCGCGCACGAAGAAGCGCGCGTCGATCCGCCCCCGCGCCGTCACCGCCTCATCCACCCGGCGGGCGAGCGCTCGGCAGTGCTCGGCGGCACGGGTCCCGTCGAACCCTTCCATCGCCCGACCGAGGAGTGCCAGCCCGAAGATATTCGGCGTTTCGATCGTTTCGCCCGTCTCGATCCGCTCTGCCATGACGGTGAGGTCCTGCCACGGCGCGACGTCTCGGTCGCGGCCGAGACGTCGCGCGCGTTCGAGTGCGCGCGGACCGACGATCACGAGCGCGAGTCCGGCCGGAAGCCCGAGCGCCTTCTGGACCGAGGCGAACCAGATGTCGCCGAGGGTGAAGTCGATCGGCACGCCACCGAGCGAGGAGGTCGCGTCGATCGCGAGGAGGGTGTCGGGGCGTTCGGCGTGGAGGCGCCGGCGGAGCTCGCGGAGCGCCTCGGCCGGCCAGAGCATCCCGGTGCTCGTCTCGTTGTGGGTCACGGTGAGCACTTCGGCGGCGCGCGGGATCGAGGCCGCGAGGTCGGGTGCGCGGTCGGGCGCGTGCTCGATACGGTGAGCGTCGATCCCGATCCGGGCGGCCGAGTCCGCGAAGCGGGCCCCGAAGGCGCCCCCGACGTAGTGCGCCGAGTGCGTCCGGACGAGGTTCCGGAGTGCGAGTTCCATCGACGCCGTCGCCGAGGGGTGCGTCACGACCACGTAATCGTCGGGTACCCCGAGCGCGCGTCGTGTCGCGGCGATGGCACCGGCCACCACCTCCTTCACCTCGGGCCCCCGATGCGAGAGGGCGAGGAGGCCCGAGGCCGAGATCTCCGCGGCCGCTTCGGCGATACCCGGTGCGAGGTCCGCGGGCCCGGTATTGAAGGAGGCGACGACGGGGGGCGCACCGCGATCGGGACGCACCATCAGTAGAGCACCCTCGCACGAATCGTCCCCTCGATCGAATGCAGCCCGGGGAGGATCTCACCCGCATCGACCTCGTCCACATCCAGGACGACGAAGCCGATCTCGCCGCGGGTCTGGAGGTGCTGGCCGAGCACATTCACGCCGCGTGAGGCGAGGACGTCATTGAGGGCGGAGAGCACACCGGGGCGATTCCGGTGCGTGTGGAGTACGCGGTGCACGCCCTCGTGGGGTGCGAGTGTGAGTTGCGGGAAGTTCACCGCCCCCGTCGTGGCGCCGGTGTCGCTCCAGGCGATGAGCTGGCCCGCGACATCGCTCCCGATCGCCGCCTGCGCCTCTTCCGTCGATCCCCCCACATGGGGCGTCAGGATCACATTGGGGATCCCGCGAAGGGGAGACTCGAAGGGCTCGTCCCCCGACCCGGGCTCCGCGGGGAAGACATCGACGGCGGCGCCCCCGATGCGTCCGTCCCTCAACCGTTCGGCGAGCGCATCGAGATCCACCACGGTGCCGCGACTCGCGTTGATCAGGCCCGCACCCGGCTTCATCCGGTCGAGGCGCTCGGCATTCATGAGCCCCCGGGTGTCCTCGGTCTCGGGTACGTGCAGCGAGACGACGTCCGATTCGGCGAGCACCTCGTCGAGCGAGTCGCGGGCGATCGCGTTCCCGAGCGAGAGCTTCGGACCGATGTCATGATAGACGACACGCATCCCGAAGGCCTCGGCGAGGATCGAGACCTGCGATCCGATGTGGCCGTACCCCACGATCCCGAGCGTTCGCCCGCGCAGCTCGTGTGATCCTCTCGCCGTCTTCCGCCACACCCCGCTGTGAGCGAGGGTGCTCTTGCGGAAGACGTCACGCAGGAGCATCACGGCGAGCCCGACGACGAGTTCGGCCACCGATCGGGTGTTCGAATGGGGCGCATGAAACACCGGGATTCCCGACGCCGCGGCCCGATCGAGCGCGACCTGGTCCGTCCCGATGCAGAAGCACCCGATCGCCAGGAGGTGCTCGGCCGACGCGAGAATCTCGGAGGTCAGGTGCGTGCGAGAACGGATCCCGATGATCTCCGTGTCGGAGATCGCCTCGAGGAGGTCGTCTCCGTGGAGCGCGTCGGAGCGCCGCGTGACACTCGTGTAGCCAGCGGCGCGGAAGGCCGCTTCCGCGCTCTCGTGGATCGCTTCGAGGAGGAGGACGCGAATCGTCTCGCGTGGACGGGTGAGGAGTGAATCCGACATGGTTTCTATACTCGCGAGCGCGCCAGAAGTGTGAGGAGGAGTTCACGGAGTGCGTCCATCTCCGTTACCTCGGTCAGATCCGCCTCATCGAGGAAGGCGCGGCGGATGTGACCCGTGAAGGCGACGAAGACGTCCGCGATCCCCGCAGCGAGGAGCGCGTGGTCGGTGGCCCCGTCCCCGACCGCAACGACCGGACGCGGCCAGCGCTCTGCCAGCGCGCGCACGCCTTCGACCTTCGAATCGGGAAAACCGTCTTCGATCAGCCCTTCGAAGCCCCCGGCCGCGTTCCAGTGGACGCCGACCGCGTGAAGATGTCCGGGCGGGATCCCGAGTCGCTCCGCGGTCGGCAGGATCACCTCGCGGAGACCGCCACTCACGATCCGTACGACGTGCCCCACCTCGTGGAGGGTCCCGACGCACGCCTCCGCCCCGTGGGTCAGGCCGTCCCGGAGGCGGAGACCGACCTCGTGAGCCGTGTCACGATGAGGGGGCGCAATGGCCAGGCGCGCCTCGAGCGAGGCGCGGAAATCGAGATCTCCCTCCATCCCGAGGCGTGTGAGGGCTTCGACCTCGCGCAGGCGAGCCCGATCACCCGCCACGCCGGCGGCGAGCACGAGTTCGAGGCTCTCCACCGGCACGAGTGTGCTGTCGAAGTCGAGGAGGAGGGTGCCCATGTGCCACGAAGGGGAAGAGGACGGTGGTACGCAAGCCGCCCTTCCCCGGCGACGCCGTCGGAGCGAGGATTGCGGAGTCGACCCTCATGGAGTCGACCCTCATGATGAGGAAGGAGACGCATGACCCCGAACGACACTCCCGGAACCTCGGGGCGAGAGCGCACGATCGATGCCGTCCGTGTGGCCTTCGTCGGTTTCGCGACCAATCTGATCCTCGTCGCCGTCAAGATCACGGCGGGCGTCGTCGGCAACTCGTACGCGCTCGTGGCGGATGGCGTCGAGTCGACCCTCGATCTCTTCTCATCGGTGATCGTCTGGCGGGGGGTGCGTGTGGCGGGCCGTGCCCCCGATCCCGAGCACCCCTTCGGCTACGGGAAGGCCGAACCGCTGGCGGCCGCTCTCGTGGCGTTGCTCCTTCTCGTCGCCGCGGTCGGGATCTCGATCCAGGCGGTGCGGGAGATCCTCGCTCCGCACGACGTCCCGGCCCCCTTCACGCTCGGCGTGCTGATCGGTGTCGTCGTGACCAAGGAAGCGCTGCACCGGTACGCGCGACACGCGGGGGAGGCGCTGGGAAGTCGGGCGGTGCAGGCCGACGCATGGCATCACCGCGCCGATGTCCTCACCTCGCTCGCCGCCTTCGTGGGGATCAGCGTCGCCATCGCGGGGGGGGCCGCGTGGGCACCCGCCGACGACTTCGCGGCGCTCTTCGCCTCGATCCTCATCTTCGTGAATGGCGTTCGCCTCCTGCGACCCTCGCTCCTCGACCTCATGGACCGTGCGCCCGGTCCCGAACTCGAGACGCGCATCCGGGAGGTGGCCCGTGAGGTGCCGGGGGTACTCGCCGTGGAGAAGCTGATGGCTCGGAGTGTGGGAGTGGGATATCGCGCGGTCCTGCACGTCCAGGCCGATCCGGAGATGCCGCTGCGCGAGGCGCACGATCTGGGCGGGCGCGTGCGGTCGGCGGTGCGTGCTCGCGTGGATGGGGTGGTGGATGTGGTGATCCACATGGAGCCCTTCGAGGATGAGCGGTGAGGGCCGGTCGTCCGGGTTGTGGGGTGGGGCGGGAGAGGTCGATCTTGGGGGGCGCTCCGGCCCGGGGAGCCATCCCTTCATCACCTCGTGACCCCTTCATCGTGATCGATCTCACCTCGCCGACCCCTCCCCCGCAGCGGTGGAGCGCACCGGAATGCGTAGACTCCTGCGGCCCGCATCCCGCCCGGGGGGATCGGTAATGGCGGGACGCCGTCGCGCCCTCCTCGCGAGGATCTCGGGATGGCTTCATACACTCTCGATCCGTCGGCCCCGGCTCGTGATCGGGGTGGCCGTCGTGCTCTCCCTCGCGGGGGCGTGGATCTACTTCAACGAGCTCGACATCGTGTCGTCGCGGGGAGCGCTCGCCGATCCGTCGGAGGTCTTCATCCAGCGCTGGGCGGCGTATCAGTCCGCCTTCGGAGGCGATCACAAGCCCCTCGTGCTCGTGATGAAGGCGGTCGGTGACTCTGCGGAGGAGGCGAGTGAAGGCACCCTCGTCGAACCCTCGGAGGCGCAGCGCGAGGCGATGAAGCGTGTCGCCGACCGCTGGGCTGCCGAGCTCGAGGCTCGCCCCGATCTCTTCCCGAGGGTGACGCTGCGCGTGCCGCTTTCGGAGTTCGGAGATCACGCGCTCCTCTACCTCCCCCTCGACGCCGTCGAGGAGGTGTCGAAGAGCGCCGAAGCGTACCTCCCTACCGTCGAGACGGTGGCTGCGGATCCTCGCGCTTCGACCCTCGTCGAGGAGATCCGGCGTCGCGCGGATGCGCTCGATGCCTCCTCGGGCGGGGAGCGCTCCGGGGCGGGCGAGGTGGCAGTCCTCGAGGCGCTCCTCGGCTGGCTCCGCCACGAGGTCACCGGGGAGGCGGGTCCGGGGGGGACGCCCTCGGCTGCCGCGTTCGGGGGGCTCGGGCTCCGGGGGATCGATCCCGAGGGTTACCTCTTCGTCGGTGAGGGGCGGATCCTGACCGTGCTCGCCGACGCCACCGCCGATACCCGCGCGAGGAATGCCTGGGCCGAGGTGATCGAGGTCGCGACCGAGGCACTCGAGGTCGCCAGGGGCGAGATTCCCGATTCGGTCCGAATCGATCTCGGCTTCACCGGTGAGCCGGCGCTCCAGCATGAAGAGTCGGTCATCTCGCAGCGGGATTTCGGTCGGAGTACCGCCCTCGCACTCCTCCTCGTCTCGCTCCTCTTCATGTGGGCATTCCGGACGGTGCTCCGCCCGGGGCTCGCCTCGATCTGCCTCGGGATGAGTCTCGCGATGACCTTCGGCGTGGCCTGGCTCACGATCGGTCACCTGAATGTCCTCTCGATGGTCTTCGCGGTCATCCTCGTCGCCCTGGGGATCGACTTCGCCATCCACCTCTTCACGCATTACCAGCTCGGGCGGGAGTCGGGAGAGGCGCCGGATGCCGCGATCCGGCACACCTACGCGTCGGTGGGGGGCACCCTCTGGATCGCGGGACTCGCCACCGCGCTGGCCTTCCTCACGGCGTATCTGACCGATTTTCCGGGGTTGTCGGAGCTCGGCCTCATCGCGGGGCTCGGCCTCATCGTCTCCCTGGCGTGCATGTATTTCGTCTTTCCGGCGATGCTCCACCTCTTCGATCGTTCCCGTGGGACGGAGGAGGTGCCCCGGCGGCGCACCCTCCCGGGGATCGCCGCGCTGAGTCGTCCGACCGCGTCGTTTCGGGGAGGCGTGGTGATCGCCGTCACCGCGGCGGCGGCGACCCTCGGCGCGATCTTCGGCGAGTACACGATGGACACCGACCTCCTCGCCCTCCAGCCCGACGGGGGGGAGGCCGCCGGGTGGCAGGAGCTCCTCCTCGACGTCGAGGACCGCACCACCTTCGCGCTGGCCACCTACCCCGACCGCGCGAGCCTCGAGCGCGCGCGCACCGCGCTGGCGGCGCTCCCGATGGTGGGGTGGACCGAATCGGCCTTCCCGACCGATGAGGAGGAGAAGCGGGACCGACTCGCGGGGGTCTGCCGGGCCCTCGCGTCGGTCGAGGTACGGCGCGCCACCGAGGTGTCCGTGGCGGATACGCGACGCGCGCTCTTCGGGTTGCGACAGACGTTGCGGCGCTACGCCGCCACCGGCCCGCAGGCCGGCGACGCGCTGGCCGGGGCGATCGCCCATACCGAGGCGACCTTCGCCGCCCTCGGCGCCCTCGGTCCCGCCGATGCCGATCTCCGCCTCCGGGCGGTGTCGGATACGCTGCACGACGCCCTCGGCCGGGGGCTGACGGATGCGACCGGCCTCGCGTGCCCGCCCGCGCTCGACCTCGCCACCCTCCCCTTTCCGGCGCGCTCGCGCTTCATCGGCAACGACGGGTCGTTCGCGCTCCGGATCCATCCCGCCCGCGACACATGGACGAGCGAAGATCTCGAGTGGTTCATCGAGGGCACGCGTGCCCTCGAGCCCGCGATCTTCGGGAGGCTCGTGAATGTCTTCGAGAATGCGCGCACGATGGCCCGAAGCTTTGTCCAGGCGGCGCTCTACGCCGCGGTCGCGATCCTCGCGCTCCTCCTCACCTGGTCACGCTCGGTGCGTCTCACCCTCCTCTCGATCCTCCCACTCGTGGCGGGTTTCGGGCTCCTCCTCGGGGCGATGCGCTGGGGACCGCTCCCCGTGCGCTGGAACCTGGCGAACCTCTTTGCGGTCCCAATCCTCATCGGGATCGGGATCGACGGGGGAGTTCACCTGGTGCGCGCGTGGGCGCTCGGCGATCGTGAGAGATTCAATGGTGCGATGGAGGCGGTACTGATGAGTGCGCTGACGACGATGATCGGATTCGGGCTCCTCTCCACGGGGGATCACGCCGGGGTGGCGTCGCTCGGGCTGATCGTCTTTCTCGGGATCGGCCTGAACCTGGTGGCGTGCCTCGGGGTGCTCCCCTTCGCGCTCGCGCGGTGGGTGCCGCGACCGAGTCCGGCGGCGAGCCGCGCCCCGGTCCGGGATGGGCAGGAGGGAGGGGAGGCGTGACGACACGCGCCGGGATCCTCGTTGCGCTCCTCCTCTTCGGTGGGATCGAGCCGGTCGCCGCGCAGGAGGCGGATCACTTCCTCGTGGTCAAGCCGGGCGATCCGGCGGCCACTCCCGACCGTGCCGGCGCCTTCCTCGCGGCGATGGGCCGGTGGCTCGAGGCGAAGCTCCCCGCGAGCGAGCATGTCGAGGGGAGGATCGCCAATCGCGCCGACCAGGCCGCAGCCGCGATCGCCCGCGATTCGCCGATCCTCGCCTTCGTCCCGGCCGGATTCTACCTCGGCGCCATCGCGCCCGGCCTGACGCCGGCGCGGGTGGTGGCGCAGATCCCGCGGTTCGGGGTCGATGTCGAGCGGTACTACCTCGTCACCGCGAAGGGCGGCCCGCCAACCCCGGCGGCGCTGCGTGGCACGACGGTCCGGACCACCGCCGACTTCGACGCGGCGTACCTGAGGCGCGTCGTCTTCGCGGACGGTCTCGTGCCCGGCGAGGACTTCCGCCTCGAGGCGAGCGAGAATCTGGCAGACGAGCTCTTCTACCTCCTCGAGGGCGACCCGGCGGGCCCCGACGCCCTCCTCCTCGACGAGGAACTCAAGCACTTCTTCGAGGCCGACGACTTCGTGTGGCCGGAGCTCCAGGTGATCTGGCGGTCGGCTCCGCTGCCGCGTGATCTCGTGGTGGCGTTCGGGGAGTGGAGCGAGGGAGAGCTCGCCGCGCTCCGTGACGCACTCGTCGCGATGGACGAGACGCCCGAGGGGCGCGAGCTCCTCGATCTGATGGACTCGGAGGGGTTCGAGGCGGTGGACCGAGAGCTCCTCGAGCGCGCCGCGACGCTCTATCGATCGAGCGGTGGCGGCGTGACGACGCACCGGTGAGTGGCGACGGATCGAGCCCCGGAGGGGATCGGGTGAGCGGACGGTTCGCCCGGGCGTGCCGGACGACTCCCCCATGCATCGGGGCGCTCGTCGTCATGATCGCGGGATGCTCGACGATCGACACCGATCGCGTGATCGAATCGGCTCCCGCCCCCCTCGGTGACCCTCTGCCTCTCGCGGAGTCGGCGGAGAGCGCCTTTGCGCGAGAGCCGAGGGAGCCTCCCGCGGTGCGCGACGCCTTCGCCCGGATGAGTGAGGCGACGCGGGGGACCGAACCGGGCGACTCTCTTCACGCCGCCTTCGCCACGCGTGCCGCGCGGTACGCCGTCTGGCTCGCCAATCATCTCGACGGGGGGGAGGAGGCGGCGTACGCCGACAGCGCGATCCTCTTCGCCAACACCGCGATCCGCGCCGACTCCACCCGGGCCGCGCCGTACTACTGGCGGTCGATTGCTTCGGGGATCGTCGCGCGCCACAACCAGCTCAGCCTCGGCCGCGACGCGATGCATCGGATCCGCGCGGATGCGACACGCGCGATCGAGATCGATCCCGCGATCGAGCACGCCGGACCCCATCGCGTCCTCGGCGCGCTCTATCTGCGCGCACCGGGACCGCCGTCGGGTCTCGGGAGTGTGGCGCGCGCCGTGCGAGAGCTGGAGGCGGCGATCCGCCTCGCGCCCGACTACCCCGAGAACCGACTCCTCCTCGCCGAGGCGTATCTCCGGCAGGAGCGACTCGAGGAGGCCCGCGAGCTCCTCCGGCCGATCCTCGCCGGCGAGATCGAGGAGGGGGACGTGCATGAGGTGCAGGAGTGGATGGAGCGTGCGCGGGAGCTCGAGCGGGAGATCAGGCGCGCCGGGCAGGGGACTCGATGAGCCCGGTGTTCTCGAGCCAGGCGACGGTGTCCCGGAGGGTCATGCGGAGCGCGCGCGGGGCGAAACCCGGCCGCCTTCCCATCCCGCTCGATTCGGGGGGCGCATCGAGATCGGGCACCGCCGGCGCGAGCGCGAGGCGTACCCCGGCCACCGTGGCGTTGGGAGCGCGTCGGGTGATCGTGTTCGCCAGGAACTCCGCCGCGTGGGCGGTGGCGAGCGCGAGGAGCGAGGGGACCCTCACCTTCGGCATCGGACGGCCACTCACCTCCTCGAGGTCACGGAGGAAGGCGCTCATCCGCTGGTCGGGCCCTCCCACCACGTAGCGCTGGCCCGGCACCCCCCGGACCGCGGCCTCGAGGTGCGCGCTTGCGACGTCGCGTACATCGGCGATGCGAAGCCACCCTTCGAGGAAGGCGGGAAAGCGTCCCCGGAGGAAGCCGAGGAGCATCCGCGTGGGTGGCGTGAGGCTCGTGTCGCCGGGACCGAGGAGGGAGGCCGGGCTCACGATGACGACGTCGTGTCCCTCGCGGGCGGCGTCGAGGACGAGTCGCTCCGAGGCGAGCTTGGCACGGCAGTACCCCGGGGGGAGGGTGCGGGCGCGAGGCAGCCACGGCTCGCTGTCGGGGTGACTCTCGGGTGCGAGCCCACCGCCTCCGCCCGACCCCGTGAAGTCCCGCAGAATCGCTTCGGTCGAGGTGTGGATGACGCGCACACCACCCCGTCGAACCGCAGCATCAACGACGGCGCGCGTCCCCTCCAGATGGAGGGCGTATGCCCCGGATCGTCGCGGCGCCCAGAGGTGCGGCGTGCCGGCCATGTGAAAGACGCGTCCGGCTCCCTCCATCGCCTCCTCGAGGGCCGCGGTGTCGGTCACCGATGCGCGCAGGTGGCGCACGTCGGGTGCGAAGTGCTCGGCGCACGGAGCCGGATCGAGGAGGGTGACCGCGCTTCCGGCGTCGAGGAGAAGCTTCGTGAGGTGACGACCGAGGAAGCCGCATCCGCCCGTGATGAGACTCGACGTCACAGGTCTGCGCTCCGGCCTTCCGGATCGAGACGTCGCCGCCGCGACGCGCGGCCCGCTCGATCGTGCTCATGCATCGGGGATCGCGGCATGAGGCGAAGCGCGGCCGATGCGCGCGTGGCGGAGGTCGCCGGGGCGCCGCGCACCGACGCAGAGCATCGCGACCTCGAGTTCGCGCACCGTGTTCCGGATCGCCGCGATCGTCGCGTCCACCGATCGGGCCGCGGAGAGCAGGAAGGGTCGTGCCATCCCGGCCAGCTCCGCGCCGAGCGCGAGTGCCTTCGCGACATCGAGCCCCGAGCGCACGCCCCCGCTCCCGATCACCGTGAGCCCTCCGACCGCGGCCACCTGCCGGATCGCGTCCGGGGTCGGAATCCCCCACTCGGCGAAGACCTCTCCCAGCGATGTGCCCGCGCGGCGTCCCTCGATCCGCGCCCAGCTCGTTCCCCCGGCCCCCGCCACATCGATGATCCGGACCCCCGACTCGGCGAGCCGGCGCGCGACGTCGCCCGAGATCCCGGAGCCGATCTCCTTCACGATCACCGGCACATCGAGCTCGGCCACGACGCGCGCGATCTTCGGGAGGAGGCCACGGAAGTCGGTCTGGCCCTCCGGCTGGATCGCCTCCTGGAGCACATTCAGATGCAGGACGAGCGCGTCGGCGTCGATCATGCCGACGGCGCGCCGGCACTCCTCCACGCCGTAGCCGTAGTTGAGCTGGACCGCGCCGAGGTTCGCCAGGATCGGGATGTGGGGCGCGTACTCGCGCACATGGAAGCTCGCTTCCAGAGATGGGTCTTCGAGGGCGGCGCGCTGCGAGCCGACGCCGAGCGCGATCCCGCACGCCTCGGCCGCTTCGGCGAGACGACGGTTGATCATCCCCGCCTCCGCCGTGCCTCCCGTCATGCACGATACGACGAGGGGCGCCTGAAGGGTGTGGCCGAGGAATTCGATCGAGGGATCGATCTCCTCGAGGCTCAACTCCGGAAGAGCGACGTGTTCGAAGCGCCACGCGTCGAAGTGGGCACGACGCAACTCTGCATCGGGGTGCATGGCGAGACGGAGATGTTCACGCTTCCGCTCCGCGGTATCCGAGCCCTCCGGGACGGGGAGCTCGACCGAGAGCTCCCCGGGCCTGGTCACGGGACCACCTCGCTCGCGTGTGGCGCTTCCGCGATCTGCTGCACGGCGTCCGCGAGAATCGTGGCACAGCGGCGAACGCCGTCACGCAGACGCAGGATGCCCGGCAGCTCACCGGGATGAAGGAGGAGGTGCTTCGCAACCCGTCCCCGGTGAACGCTCCCGCCTTCATCGGTGCACGCAGCCAGAAATGAGGGGAGGGGGTCGTCGAGCCGATCCGAGACGGTGCGGATCACCCCCCACTCGAGACCGCGCGCCTCGGCGTGGAGGGCGAGGTGATACGACTCGAGATCGGCCACCGCGACCCCGGGGGCGGAGGCCTCCGCCCCTCGATCACCCGATGCGTGCGGCACCCGGCTTGCCGCGGCCTCACGCTTCGATGCGGGCGTGGTGAGGAGGGTGGGAACCGTCACGACCGTACCCACAGCTGCGATCCCTGCGTTCCGGAGTGCATCGGCGATCGCGCGGGAGGGGGTCAGCGATTCCCCACCCGGGCCGATGACGCGCTCGGCGACGACGACGTCACCGAAGTCGAGCCCGGGCGAGAGTCCGCCCGCCACACCGACGATCAAGAGACGTTCGACATCCGCGGTTTCGAGAAAACGCCGAATCCCGCTCTCGGCGTGTGCGCGGCCATCTCCGGTGACCCCGATCGTGACGGGGCACCCGGCGAGGGTGCCCCGCCGGAAGAGGCTCAGCCCTTCCGGCTTCGATGGGGTGGCGGACCCCCGTGAAGCGTCGAGCCGCGCAACGATCTCGACGACCTCTTCCGGGAGCGCCGCGACGATCCCGAGCGCGGAGCGATCACGCTGCCGCGCCTCCTGCTGCGGCGCTCCCCCCGACCGCGCCCCCGGTGCACTTCCGATCGAGGACACGCGGGCGTCATCCCGCCAGGTGCCAGGTCGCCATCTTCACGAGGTCACGCGGCCGCCGGCCCAGGTCCTGGAGCACCGAGGCTTCGAATCCCGAGTGCATCTTGCAGTTCTGGCACTTCGGATCCTGACGCGACTCCCAGTACGCCCAGTTGGTCTCGTTCCAGAACTCGTCCCAGTCCCAGGTATACCCTTCGTCATCGAGGAGGTAGCAGGGACGCTTCCACCCGCGCGGGGTGAGCGTCACCGTGCTCCACGGCGAGCAGTTGTACTCGCGCTGGCCCGCCGCGAACTCGAGGAAGGGCGGGCTCGAGATGATCGGGAAGCGGTCCGCGAACTCGAGCACGCGCTGGAACTTCTGCTCGATGTCCTTGCGCGTCATGAAGACGTCTTCACGGGCGCGCTCGTAGTGATACCCCGGCGAGATGAGGATCCCGTCGATCCCGAGCTCCATGAGGTACTCGCAGAGTTCCTCGACCTCGTCGATGCTCGTTTCCTTGTAGATCGTGGTGTTGGTGATCGTGTGATAGCCCAGGCGCTTCGCTTCCTTGATCATCTCGATCGCCTTGTCGAACACCCCCTCACGATCCACGACGTAGTCGTGTGTGCCGCGCATCCCGTCGAGGTGGACATTGATCGTGATCCGGGGATGCGGATCGATCTTGCCGAAGAACTTCTTGTCGAGGAGGAGCGCGTTGGTGCAGAGGTAGATGTGCCGCTTGCGCTCGATCAGCCCCTCGATGAGTTCGTCGAGCTCCGGATAGACGGTGGGTTCACCTCCGCAGAGCGACACGAGGGGTGCACCCGAGAGATCCGCCGCTTCGAGACACTTCTCGACCGAGAGCCGGTCACCGATGTGTCCCGTGTGGCGCTCCGCCGAGCATCCGATGCAGGCGAGGTTGCAGGTCCAGAGGGGCTCCATCATGAGCACCATCGGGTAGCGCTCGCGCCGCTTGATGGCGTTCGCTGCCTGCTGCTTGATCATGTCGAAGACGATGTGACGCGGAAATTTCATTGGAGGTGCTCGTCTCCATCCGGATGAGTAAGAAGGGTGTGCCAGGTGGCCAGAGCCAGGAGGGGGAAGTAGAGGTCGTAGAGCCCGTAGCGCAGATAGAAGACTCGTGGGAACCCAGTCCCCGTCCAGACCTCATCGTTCCAGGTGCCGTCATCGAGCTGCGTGGAGAGGAGCCAGGTCGCGCCCCTGCGGAGCGTCGCGGAGTCGCGATCCCCGGCCGAGATCAGCGCGAGCATCGCCCACGCCGTCTGTGCGGCCGTGCTCACCCCCTTCCCCTTGAGGGAGGGGTCGTCGTAGGTCGCGAGCGACTCGCCCCACCCGCCGTCTTCGTTCTGCTGCTCGCGCAGCCAGTTGGCGGCGCGGCGACAGCGCTCGGGCTCGGCGCCGTGGGCCGCGAGGCCTTCGATGGCGAGCCAGGTGCCGTAGATGTAGTTGCAGCCCCATCGACCGTACCAGGTGCCATCCTCGAGCTGGTCGTTGCAGAGGAAGTCGATCCCCTTCGCGACCGCCGGGTGGTCGGGTCCCATCCCGACTTTCCGGAGCAGCTTGAGGACCCGCCCCGTGATGTCGGCGCACGAGGGATCGAGCATGGCGTTGTGGTCCGCGAAGGGGACCCAGTGGAGCGCCTCGTTCATGCACTCCCGGTCGAAGGCCGCCCACCCGCCGTCGTCGTTCTGCATCGAGAGGAGCCAGCGGAGACCGCGCTCCATCCCTTCGTCGAGCTCCTCGACGAGGGGAGGCGTGACGAGCCCCCGGGCACCGTCGAGCGCGGCGAGGACCTCCGCCGTGTCGTCGCAGTCCGGGTTCGGCTCGTTCGCGAACTCGAAGTACCACCCGCCGGGAGGCGTGCCGGGGTTGCCGTAGGTCCAGTCTCCGGGGGTGGAGACCTGACGCTCGAGGAGCACCGAGACCGCCCGATCCAGCGCCTGACGCCGGCCCGGCACATCGCCGACGATTGCGAGCGCCGACACCGCCTGTGCCGTGTCCCAGATCGGGGAGCGCGTCGGCTGGACCCGCAGCGTCTCGCCGTCGTCGAGGATGAGGAACTCGAGCGCCTCCATCTCGTGCTTCAGGGCGGGGTGATCGTCGTCGTACCCGAGCGCCTTCATGGCGAGGATCGCGTTGAGGATCCCGGGGAAGATCGCGCCGAGCCCGTCGCTCCCCTCCTGCCGATCGAGGATCCACTTCTCCGCCGCCCGGATTCCCCGCTCGCGCAGGGGACGGAGCTTCCGGTCGTCGAGCGCCTTGATGAGCCAGTCGACGCTGAGGAAGAAGCTCTTCCACCACCGCCCCTCACGCGTGCCGCGGCGGGGATCCCGGGGTCGGCCGGAGCGCACGAAGAGCTCGGGGATCCCGAGTCCGTCGGGCACCGGCATCCGCGCTCCAACCCCCCAGAGGATCGCGAGGGGGACGAAGATCGCCCTCGACCACGAGGACATCTCGTTGAGGTTGAAGGGGAACCACGGTGGGAGGAGCATCATCTCCGGCGGGATCGCCGGGCAGTCCGCCCATCGGTATTCGCCGAGGACGGCGAGATAGATCTTCGTGTAGGTGTTGCTCGCCTCGACGCCGCCCAGCCGCAGGACCGTCTCGCGGGCTGCCACCATGTGCGCCGCGTCCGGATCGTCGCCCAGGAGCTTCAGCGCGAAGTAGGCCTTCACCGAAGCGCTGATGTCGTCGGGCCCGCCGGGGTAGATCGACCACCCCCGCCCTTCGTTCTGCAGCGCGCGGATCGTCTCGGCCGCGCGGAACGCGCGAGGCGATTCCCGCCGCCCGAGGCAGTGGAGGAGGAAGATGTACTCCGACTCGAGCACGCTGTCGGCTTCGAGAACCCCGCACCAGAGACCGTCGTCGCGCTGCTGCGAGAGGAGCTCTTCGGCGGCACGGGAGATCCCCGCCTCGAGCCCCTGCGGACGCTCGACCCCGACCGTCATCGGCGAGTCGCTGAAGGTCAGCGCGCCGACTGAGTCCGGGGCGACCGATACGGCCGGTGAAGCCCCCGACCTGGTGGGCTGCGTCCTCGCTTCGTGGCGAGGCGGGAGTCCTGAATCTCGACCTGAAGTGTGACGAGGATTCGACTTCATCTCTTGGTATCCGTCATTTCGCTGACCAGGTCCGCGTTCGTCAAGAGGGTCGGGCCGAGCGGCGGGGGCCCGCGCATCCGACACTGGAACAAGGCAATCTGATTGGCAATGCGCTCGACTCTCCGGAGGTTCCGCATCACGACTCATGCCGGGACCTCGTAATCCCAGGCTTCGATGAAGGGGGCCCAGCGTGATTGAATCATCGAGACGTGCCGGGGGTCCGGTGTGTACGATCGCTTGCGGTAACTCTGGATCGACCGAAGGTAACGATCAAGCGACGGACGCGCCTTCGGCAACCCGTCGATCTCAAGAGTCTGATAGATCTGCTCGACGGTTGCCAGTGGTGCGTCCTCCATCTCCTCCAGACCGACTTCGACGAAACGGTTCGCCGGGAGGTGGTCTCGAGCCTCCAGAAGCTTCCCCATCATGCGGGCGTAGACCTCGAGCACCACCTCTTCCACGACCTCGTCCGTCACGCTCCGGGGATCCTGCCAGGCGAATTGATCGATCATCGTTCTCCAGAATCGGAGTGTGGATCGGAAGACGTCGTACGGGTTGCGCCGCAGATGGATGAAGCGCGCGTCGGGGTAGAGATCCCGGAGGATCCCGATACGCGCGGTGTGCGCCGGGTTCTTGACCAGGAGCGTGCCTTCACCGCGCGCGAGCCAGAGCGCGCGAAGGTAGTCGCGGAGCGAACCCTTCCACCCTTCGATCTCGGCCTCGCTGCAGCCGTCAAAGAAGACGCCGCGGAGGAGGAGCTCGCGAAAGCGGCGGGGGAAGTATGCCGCGTGCACGAAGGAGAGGGGCTGGAGGTTGGCCAGCGCGATCTCGTCCTCCTGCGGCGAATCGGGGTTGACCGCGAGGGCGTCGACCCACCGGTCGCCCGGAAGGAGGCGACTCATGTGGGGGCGCAGGAATCTCTCCATGACCATGAACTCGCCGGGGAGGCCGGCGGCGAGGGGGTCGGGGAAGATGAACTGCGGATCGTGGCTCAGGACGTTGTAGGCGTGCGTCGTGCCGCTCCGCCAGTGACCGATGAGGAAGATCGGTGGGGGAGGTTCACCGAGGCGGGCCAACCGTCGCCGAACGATGGCCTTCTGAAGGATGCGCGCGGGCCAGCGCATCACGCTCGATCCCACCGCCGCGGTGAGATCGGGAAGGCGTGAGACGGACACGCCGCCGCCGTCGCGGACACCGGCGAGGAGCGCGCGCGTCCCGCTCCCGAGGAGGGGGTGCTGCCAGAAGGAGGATCCTGCGGCACTCTCACGATGTCGTGTCATCACTTCCCCCCCTTCTCGACCGGGACCGGCCCGCACCTTCGCAGGACGGCATGGAGCACCCGCACGGCCTGCAAACCCCGTGCCCCGCTCGGTTGTTTCAGGGTCGAGCGGGTGACGGGAGAGCATCTCACTCGCAGCGCAGACACTCGGTGGTTTCCGGGAAGACGAAGAGCCGCCCCGCCTCGATCGCCCCACCGCACGCTTCGCACACACCGAACGACCCGGCATCGATGCGGGCGCGCGCAGCGCGGAGTTGAGCGTGACGCGCGCGTTCGCGTTCGGCGAGGTTGTTCGCCATCGACTGGTTCTGGAGGGAGTCCATCCGCGAGAGTCGCCCCACCGCCGTCTGATCGAGTTCGACCGTCGCGGTCGCCTTGTCGGAAACCGCCATGCTGCGCTCGAGCCGGGCGAGGATTCGGTCGATCTCGTCACGAAGCTCGGCGATCTGCTCAGCTGTGAGGGGAGGAGACATCGTCGAGGATACCGGAGCCGGGGGGGTTGGGGGTGTGTGTCGCGTGAAGTGGGTGGGTGGAGTCGGAGCCGCGCGTCACCGGAAGAGTCGCGCCGCGTCCCACCTCTCGATCGTCGTGGCGATGAGTTCCTCCATCCGGAGATTCACCGCTTCGAAGTAACGTCTCGCCTGCTCCGCGTCGAAGGTAGGGTATCCCTGACCCGCCTCGTAGAGCACGATCGACGAGGGGGAGGGCCAGGGCGAGAGGCCGGGGACGCGCGCCGACGCCATCGCGGCGTCGTAGCGTTCGGGGTGCACATGCTCGGGGGCGATCGCCTGGACGTAGGCGGTCTCGTTGTTGCCCGCGTGACCCCCATTCTCTCCGAAGACCTCGAAGACGACCTCGCTGGTCGCGGCCCACCAGTTCGTCACGAGGGTGCGGACCCGGCGCTCACGCCCCACTTCGGCCGCGATACGCTCGAGGATCGCCGTCTGCGGTCCTCCATGCCCATTCAGGATGATGAGATTCACGAAACCCCCGTCCGCGAGGCCGCGGAGGATGTCCCGCACGATCTCGGCATAGACCTCTTCGCGAATCGAGAAGGTCCCCGGGAAGGCGTCGAGCGCTCCGGTGACGCCGTAGTTGAGCGTGGGCGCGATGAGCGCGTCGAGACGTGGTGCGAGCTCCCGCGCCATCGCCTCGGGGGCCAGGTTGTCCGCCCCATTGGGGATGACGCCGTGCGGCTCGAGCGTGCCCACCGGGATCAGCACGGTCTCGATCCGGCCCGGGACCATCTCCGCGAACTCCTGCCACCCGATGAGGTTCATCTCGCGCGTGCTCGGCGCCTGGGCCGCCGGGGTCTGGGCCTGCGCCACGGGGGGGTGGAGAGCGATGAAGGCGAGCGCGACCGCGAGGCGGCGTGCGCGAGGGAGGGGCCCCGCTGCGGAGAGGACGCGTGGGGCGGGGGTCCGATTCATCGCGTTCCCTCCTCATCGGTGACGGGTCGCTCCGCCGCGGCCTCCTCGAAGTGGGTCTCGTACCACTCGAAGATCCGGCCCCAGTGGTCGAACCATTCGGCTTCGCTTCCCGCGCGGCCCGCGCCGTGTCCGGCCTTCATGTAGTTGACCCATACGACCTCCTTCCCGAGTCGACGGAGTGCGTAATACATCTCGCGCTGGTTCGTGGCGGGCACATTCCAGTCGCCCTCGCCACTCAGAAGGAGGAGCGGCGTGTCGACCCGATCGGCGAAGAGGACCGCCGAGTGCTCGAGGTACTTCAGGGGCTGTTCCCAGAGCGTGGCCCCGATTCGGTCCTGCCCCGATTCGGCCGCCCGGTAGTTGCGTGTCGTGATCTTCTCGGAGTCACCGAGGAAGGAGATGATATTGACCTTCCCCGAGATATTGATCGCCGCGGCGAACCGATCGGTCTGCGTGACGAGGAGGTTCACCGCGTAGCCCCCGTAGCTCGTCCCGTGCACCCCGAGCTGTTCGCCGTCGACGAGCCCGCGGTCGATCAGGGTGTTGATCCCCGCCGTCACGCCCTTCAGCCACGCCTCGCCCGGAAAGCCGGTCTCGAACTCCACCGAGGGACGGAAGCCGAACCAGCCCCGGCTGGTGATCAGATTCATGTTGGTGTTGAAGCCGTTGTCGAAGAAGTCCTCGTAGACCTCCGCCACGAGGGGGTAGCGTTCTCCCTCGACGTAGCCGATCGGGTAGTAGAGGATGCCGTACTGCTTCTTCCCGTCGACGTCGAGGTAGTCGACGAGCTCGGAGCGGGTGAGCGCGACCTCGTCGAGCCACGGGTTCAGGTCGGTCAGACGACGGGCGTCGGCGAGGGTGTGCACGGAGAGGTCGGCGTCGAGCACATGGAGCTCGTCGGGAGAATCGCCGTCGGACATCTCGAAGACGAGGCGACTCCCATCTTCGGCGAGGCGCCATCGGCTGAAGGTGTTGCGTGCGACGCTCCGGGCGTGCCACTCCCCCGACTCCAGATCGACCATCGCGACCCCCCGACGCCACTCGTCCCGCGCGGACTCGCTGACATAGAGATAGCGCCCGTCGGGAGACCAGTCGAAGGGATTCAGGCGCGGCCCCTCCTCGCGCTCTTCCTCGCTCAGGGGGTGGATCAGCTCCATCTCGCCCGCCTCCGGGTCGAGGAGATGCCACCCCGCCTGGCTCTCGACGAGGAGGGCCCCGCCGTCGGGACGCCACCGCATCGCGCGGAAGCGCAACTCGGTGGTGTCCGACTCCGATACCGGTCCCGCGAAGGCCGCCGTCACGACCGTGGCCGAGTCCTCGAAGATCGATCGGAGATGGATCGCGCCCTCGTCGGAGAAGACGAAGCGCGTCCCGTCGGGGGCCCAGGTGGCGGAGATCGGGTCGGTGGTCGGCTCCACGATCCGGGCGGTATCACGCGACGCGAGGTTCATGCGGAGGAGTCGGTTCTCCGACCCTCCGCGCCCCTCGTACACCGTGCGGAGCGGCTCCTCGCCCTCGATCGCGAGCCACTGACCGTCCTCGGACTGGACGATCTCTCCCCAGTGGCCCTCGGGGAGGAGGATCTCCACGGCGCCGTCTCGATCGACCCACGCGGGCCGCACGAGGCCGCTCATCATGCGGACGCGATCCCAGTCCAGGAAGGGATCGCTCCCGTCGTGTACCACGATCGGACCCTCGGTCATCTCGAGAAAGGCGGCGCGGGCCTTCTCCGCCCACCCTTCGGCGCGCAGGTCGATCATCACGCCGCTCCCGTCGGGCCGCCAGTCGAGGCGCGAGTTCGAGGCGATCGCGAGGTCGGTATCGAGATCGACGCGCCGCGTGGTGCCGCCTGCCGGATCGAAGAGGTGGAGGTGCCAGCGCTCGCCTTCACGCATCAGGAAGGCGAGGCGATCGCCCTCGGGGGACCACGCCGCGCCGCGCACCTGAACCCGACCGTCCACGATCGGAGACGCCTCACCCGAGTCGGCGTCGATCACGATGAACTCTGCGGTCGAGGGCGAGGTGTAGGTCGGATCGCCGAAGCGGAAGTGATCCACATTCATCCGGTCGCGGGAGGTCGTGACGGTGGCGACGATCCATCGGCCGTCCGGCGAGATCCCCTGCACCGAGAGCGAGCGCACCCTCAGCGCGTCCTCCGGGGTGAAGGGGCGACCCTCCTGCGCGCCGAGCGGGAGGAAGGCGAGGAGGGTGAGGAAGGTCGAGAATACGAGGGATGCGCGCATGGGGGGAGACTCCGGAGCGGTGGGGCGAGGCGCGCGGGCGATGATGCCCGCACCCCCGCCATTCTGCGGTGCGGAATGGCCGATGGGCAACTCCGGCGGCTCACTCCCCGAGGAGGCGTTCCCGCGCGGTGGTCTCCTTCTCGATCCTCCCGCACATCAGGTCACAGAGAGTGAAGACGTCGGCGTCCGCGAGGGAGTAGATGACGTACACGCCCTCGCGTCGCCGCGAGACGAAGCCGAGGTCGTGCAGGATCCGGAGGTGCTTGGAGACTCCCGCCTGGGACTGCCCGGTGCGCTCCACGATCTCCCCGACGTTGAGCTCACCCTCCCGCAGCTCCGCGAGGATCGCGAGGCGGACCGGCTCGGCGAGCGCCTTGAAGCGCCGGGCGACGAGCTCGATCACCTCTGCGGTGAGCCTGATCCGTGCCGTCATCCGGACCCGCCCCCCGCGTCCGCGACGCCCTCTTCCCGCACCGTCGGACGCTCTTCGGCCGCCCACGCCGCGTACCCACCGGCCATGTGCGAGACGTTGTCGAACCCGGCCCGCTGGAGGAGACTCGCCGCGATGGCGCTGCGCGCGCCCCCCTGACAGTGCAGGATCAGCTCGCGGTCACGCGGGAGTTCGTCGAGGTGATGCGGGAGGTGTCCGACGGGGATGAACTCCACCCCCGCGAGGTGTCCGGCGCGCCACTCCGTCGAGCCGCGCACGTCGAGCACCGTGACGCGGCCCGCGTCGATCGCCTCCGCGACCTCCTCCGGAGAGTGTGTCCGGACGGTCCCCAGGGGGCGTCCGCGCTCGGCCCACCCATCCACGACGCCGGGCGCGAAGACGCTCGCGACCCGGTCGAGCCCGATGAGCGCGAGGTCTCGTACCGCTTCCTCGACGTGTGCCTGATCCACGATGAGGTGGATCTCCCGGTCGAAGGGGAGGAGCCACCCGGCCCAGGTGCTGAAGCTCCGGTTGAGCGGGATATTGAGGGTGCCGGGGATGTGACCCGCACCGAATTCCACCGCGCTCCGCGTGTCGACGATCCACGCCCCCTCGTCGAGGAGCTCGGCGAGGCGATCGAGGGTGCCGAGATCGGGCTCGGGGAAGCCGTGCAGCACCCGGGGGCCCTCCCGGTTGATGCGCTTCATCTCTGCGAAGTAGGTGGGCGGCTCGGGCTGCCCGTCGAGCACCGCACCCACGAACGCCTCCTCGCTCTCGATCGAGAAGGCCCAGTTGAAACGTCGCTCGTAGCCGAGGGTGGAGTGCGGGATCGAGGAGAGCCCCTTCCCGCACGCCGAGCCTGCCCCATGCCCCGGCCAGATCTGCAGCCATTCGGGGAGGTCCGCGAAGCGCTTCAGGCTTCGGAAGAGGTCGCGCGCTCCGGCTTCCATCGTGCCCGTGATCCCGGCGGCCTTCTCGAGGAGGTCGGGACGGCCCACATCGCCCACGAAGAGGAAGTCGCCCGTCAGGGCGGCGATCGGGCGGTTTGCGCCGGCGGTGTCGGTCACCAGGAAGGTGAGATGCTCCGGGGTGTGTCCGGGGGTGTGCATCACACGGAAGGTCGTTTTACCGCATTTTATTTCATC
>JAVVEY010000004.1:45813-62922 GCA_032250675.1 Longimicrobiales bacterium
CTCGAAGGTGTCGCCGTCTCCCACCGCGCGTACGCCGGGGTCGTCGATGAAGGCGTAGCTCCACTCCTCCCCTCCCTCGTTGGAGAGCCAGGCGGTGGCGCCGGTCCGGGCGGCGAGTTCCCTCACCCCGCTCACGAAGTCGGCGTGGATGTGGGTCTCCGTCACGTGACGGATCTCGACCCCCCGGGATTCTGCCGCGCGCAGGTAGGGATCGATATCGCGGAGAGGATCGACCACGATCGCGTCGCCGGTGGCCGAACACCCGATCAGATAGCTCGCCTGTGCGAGCTTTTCGTCGTAGAAGCGCTGAAGGATCATCTGAGATTCTGGTAGAGGATGAGGATGCCCATGACGATCAGAAAGACGGCGAACATCTTGCGAAGCGCCTTCTGCGGGACCGCACCGGTGAGGCGCGAACCGAGGAGGGTGCCGACGATCGCTGCGCCGGCGAAGGTCGCCATGAAGGGAAGATCGAGGCCGGGGGTGCCGAGGTAGCCCACGAACCCGGAGACCGAGTTCATGACGATGATCAGGAGCGCTGTCCCCACCGCCACCTTCATCGGCAGCGAGGCGAAGAAGATCAGCGCGGGGACGATGAGAAATCCCCCGCCGACCCCGACGAGCCCGGTCATCACGCCGACTCCCGCGAGGCCCGCGAGGGGCCACGCGATACGGGGTCGGGAGCCCTCCGGAGGAGACCCCGGGGTGGGAAGTGTCTCGCGGAGCATGAAGCTCGCGGCGGCGACCATCATCAGCGCGAAGAGGGTGAGCTGCACCCCACCCGAGAGGAAGATCGAGAGTCGCGCGCCGAGGTAGGTCCCGATCATCGCCACCGGGCCGAAGAGGAGCGCGATGCGCGCGTCGACCCGCCCCGCGCGCCAGTGGCTGACGACGCCCGCCAGGCTCACCACCGCGACCACGCCGAGGCTCATCGCGATCGAGGCCTTCGGGTCGAACCCCATGATGTAGACGAAGATCGGGATCGTGAGGATCGAGCCGCCCCCCCCGAGGAGCGCCATGACGGTCCCGACGCCGAATGCGAGGAGGAGGCTGCCGATCACGCCGCGCCCCCGGGCGTCGGAGAGTGCACTCGCGATGTCGGGCAGCGCATCGGGAGCGTCGCCTCCGATGCGTGGCGGTTACATCGAACCGGTCGAGGGAGTCGGGGAGATTTCATTATGTGAATATATCACGATGTAGGAATATTATGAACCCGGCGGAATGCGGGGACCGCAGGGAGTCAGAGGAAGAAGTTCGCCATCCAGGCCCCGATCCATGCCAGGCTCAGCATGTACCCGAACTGGAGCGCGGGCCATCGCCATCCCGCCGTCTCACGCCGCATCACCGCCACCGTCGACATGCACTGCAGCGCGAAGACGAAGAAGACGAGCAGTCCCACGGCAGAGCCGAAGTCGAGGTCACGACGGAGGTTCTCCTGCAACCCGCGCGATCCCTCGTCGGCATCCTCGATCCCGTAGATCGTACCGAGCGTGCCGACGATCACTTCCCGTGCCGCGAGGGACGAGACGAGCCCGACGCCGATCTTCCAGTCGAAGCCGAGAGGCGCGATCGCGGGTTCGACGATCTGTCCGGCCTGCCCGAGCGCGGTCTGGTCGAGCGGAAGAGTCTCGCCCCCGGGACCCCGTGGGACCTGCGTGAGGATCCAGAGGACCACCGTCACGCCCAGGATGATCGTGCCCGCGCGCTTGAGAAAGACGCGCGTGCGATCCCAGAGCCGGTAGAAGAGCGACCGGATCGAGGGGAGGCGGTACGGCGGGAGCTCCATCAGGAAGGAGGAAGGCGAGCCCCGCAGGAGGGTGCGCTTGAGCGCGAAGGCGGTCACGACGGCTGCGAGCGCGCCGAGCGCGTAGAGCCCGAGGAGGGTGGCCGCGCGCGTGCCGACGAAGGGCCCCACGAGGTTGCGTTCCGGGATGAAGGCCGCGATCAGGAGTGCGTAGACCGGGAGTCGCGCCGAGCACGTCATGAAGGGCGCGACGAAGATCGTCGCCATCCGATCCCGCTCGTCCTCGACGGTGCGCGCCGCGAGGATGGCGGGCACGGCGCACGCGTAGGCCGAGAGGAGGGGGAGGAAGGCGCGCCCCTGCAACCCCACGCGATACATCGATCGGTCCGCGATGACCGCCGCGCGCGCCATGTATCCCGAGTCCTCGAGCACCCCGAGGAGGAGGAAGAGGATGAGGATCTGGGGAAGGAAGACGATGACGGATCCCACCCCGGCCCATACCCCGTCGATGAGGAGATCGCGGATCCAGATATCGGGGAGGAGCGCGGTGACCCACTCGCCCGAGATCCCGATCATCGCCTCGGTCGCGTCCATGAAGGGGATCGCCCAGGTGAAGATCGCCTGGAAGACGAGCATCACCACGGCGAGGAAGATGAGCGGTCCCCATACGCGGTGCAGCACGATCCGGTCGATGCGGCGGGTCACGGCGTCGGGGAGGGGCGCGCGGTACCTCGCGTGTTCTCCGGCCTCGCGCACGACGCGCCGCCGCGCGGCGAAGGTGTCCAGCACGGGGAGCGACATCCCCTTCGGTGTATTCGAGATGACCGGACAGGGCCGTTCCGGCATCGGGCCGCGAGTGGCGACCTGGGAGAGGAAGTCGCGAACATCGTCGAGTCCCACGCCGACGCGGGCATTCGCGCGCGTCACCTCGACTCCGAGCCGCTCCCCGAGTCGATCGTCGTCGATCTGGCCCCCACGGGCGTCGAGCTCGTCGGCCATCGTGAGGACGAGGAGGGTGGGGATGCCGAGCTCGAGGACGGGCTCGACGAGCATCAGCTGCGGCTCGAGGCGCGTCGAGTCGACGGTGAGGACGAGGGCGTCGGGAGCCCGCAACCCCTCGACGCGTCCTTCAAGAACGTCTCGCGTGACGCGCTCGTCGAGAGTGCGAGAGGAGAATCCGTTGACGCCGGGGAGGTCGACGATGTCGACCATGCCGTCCGGGGTCCGGGCCTCGCCGAGGTGCTTCTCGACGGTGACGCCGGGGTAGTTGGCGACCTTGTGTCGGAGCCCGGTCAACTGGTTGAAGAGGGTCGTCTTCCCCGAGTTGGGCGGCCCGACGAGTGCGATGAGGGGACGGGTGGCGGCGGGCGCCTCGGGGCCGGTGACCCCGCTCATCCGCGTCGATGACACCGGACCGACCGGGTCGGTCAGTCCGCGCCCAGCTCGAAGCGCCGGACGCAGATGCATCCCGCGGTCTCCCGGCGCAGCGCCAGGAGTACTCCATCGACTTCGACGATCGGATCTCCCGAGGGCGAGCGACGGACGGGACAGAGGCGACACCCCGGGAGCACCCCCCGCTCGAGGAACGGCTCGACCTGATCGTCCGACATCTCGAAGCGCACCACTTCGACGACCTCATCCACCGACACATCGGTGAGACGGAGTTCGCGCGGGGCGGGCGTGCCGGAAAGGTGGGGGGTCGAGGGCATCGTGAAGGGGGTCGAGTTGTCGTTGAGATTCAATCTCAACACAATCGGCCCCTCGCGCAATCCCCCTCCCGCTGCCATCCTTCAGTCCCCTTCGGCCCCGCCGCACGCTCACTGACGTCCCCACTCCCATGGCACCGAAAACCCGCGTCGGATGGCGCGAATGGATTGGTCTGCCCGACCTCGACATCTCGCGGATCAAGGCGAAGGTGGACACCGGTGCGCGTTCGTCCGCGCTCCATGCCTTCGCGATCGAGCCCTTCGAGCGGGAGGGCGATCGCTGGGTTCGCTTCAAGGTGCATCCGCGTCAGCGCGATGATGCCTTCGAGATTGCGTGCGAAGCGCCGATGGTCGAAAAACGACGGGTGAAGTCGAGTAGTGGCACGACCACCGATCGTCCCGTCGTGCTGACGCGGATCGAGTGGATGGGGGAGCGATGGGAGATCGAGCTGACCCTCGTGCGACGCGACCAGATGGGCTTCCGCTGTCTGATCGGCCGGCAGGCGATGCGACGGCGGTGGATCGTCGATCCCGCGACCTCATTCGTCGGAGGGAACCGGCGTCCCTTTCGCGAGGCTCGACGGAGGGATGAGACGAACCGGAAGCGGGAGGCTTCCCGCGCTCCGCATCACCCCCACGGGCATTCGGAGGAAGAATGAAGATCGGGATCCTCTCGCGCCGCACGACGCTCTACTCCACGCGACGTCTCCGGGAAGCCGCGGAGGAGCGGGGGCACGATGTGATGGTGGTCGATCCGCTGCGCTGCTACATGAATATCGAGGCGCAGCGTCCGCAGGTCGTCTACCGGGGTGAGCCCCTCCACTTCGATGCGATCGTCCCGCGTATCGGGGCGTCGATCACCTTCTACGGGTGTGCCGTGGTGCGGCAGTTCGAGACGACGGGCGCCTACACCTGCGCCGAGTCGCAGGCGCTCGCCCGCTCCCGGGACAAGCTCCACTCGATGCAGCTTCTCTCGCTCGAGGGGATCGGTGTTCCCGTCACCGGCTTCGCCCGCAGCTCGCGGGACACCCAGGGACTCATCGACATGGTCGGAGGCCCCCCTCTCATCATCAAGCTCCTCGAGAGCACGCAGGGCACCGGAGTCGTGCTCGCGCAGACGCGCAAGGCGGCCGAGTCGGTGATCGGCGCCTTTCGGCAGCTCGACGCCAACATCCTCGTGCAGGAGTTCATCCAGGAGGCGGGGGGGACCGATGTTCGCGCCTTCGTCGTGGGAGGGCGGGTGGTCGCTTCGATGGAGCGGAACGCGGCACCCGGGGAGTTCCGTTCGAACCTGCATCGGGGTGGGACGGCCGCCGTGGTCAAGCTCACCCGGGCCGAGCGCAACACCGCGATCCGTGCGGCACGCACGATGGGACTCACCGTGGCGGGCGTCGATCTGCTGCGTTCGAGTCGGGGTCCCCTCGTGATGGAGGTCAACGCCTCGCCCGGGCTCGAGGGGATCGAGAAGGCGACCGGCGTCGACATCGCCGCCGAGGTTATCGACTACATCGAGAGCCACGCGGTGGAGGGCGACGACGTTCCCCCCCGATCGCGACGGAAGGTGAGCCGCGCCGCGAGCCCGGATCTCACCCCCGCGGACCCGGATGCCAGGCCGGGTCCGGACGCCCCCGAGGACGACGCTTCGCATGACGAGGAAGAGGAGTAGCGCCGGGGTGGAACGGAGAGCGATCGAGGTTGGGGGAAGCGAGATCGAGCCGGGCCAGCGACAGCGGATCGAGATCCGGGTGGCGCGCTTCGTGACGGGGGAGTGGGTCAGCCTCCCCGTCGAGGTGATCCACGGCGCGCAGCCCGGTCCCGTGGTCTGGATGAGCGGCGCGATCCATGGCGATGAGCTCGACGGTGTCGAGATCGCGCGCGTCGTCTCCGCCGGACTCTCGCCCGCGGAGCTTCGCGGGACCGTCTTCTCGATCCCGATCGTGAATATCTTCGGGTTCATCCAGGCGTCCCGCTACCTCCCCGATCGACGCGATCTGAATCGCTCCTTCCCGGGCTCGGCGGAAGGGTCGATGGCCGGGCGGCTCGCCTGGCTCTTCACGACCGAGATCGTCGACCGGAGCGACTGGGGGATCGACCTCCACTGTGGCTCCGGGGAGCGCGAGAACCTCCCGCAGATCCGATGCGACCTCACCGACCCCGAGACGCGGGCGGTGGCCGAGGCGTTCAGCCCCGCGCTCCTGATCGACAACAAGGGCCCCGAAGGCTCGTTGCGGCGGGTGGCGCTCGAGCGGGGCGCGCGCGTCCTCGTCTACGAAGGGGGCGAGGCGGGGCGATTCACCCCCGCGAGCATCCGCTCGGGGATCGACGGGACGCTTCGCATGCTCCACACGCTGGGGATGATCGACGAAGCGCCCCCGGCCGCCGCCGCTCCCCGCAAGGTCTCGTCGACGCACTGGGTGCGGGCGTCGCGCTCGGGGATCATCCGCCTCGACGTCGAGCTCGGAGACGAGGTGCGGAAGGGAAGGAAGATCGGCGAGATCACCGAGATCCTCGGCGGCGGACAGAAGGTGGTCCGCGCGAGCAACACCGGCATGGTGATGGGGCGCCGCGTGAGTCCCCTCGTCTACCAGGGCGAGGCGCTCGTTCATATCGCGCGTCTCGACGGTGGCGCCCGGGAGGGATCGGGCGACGAGACCCGGCCCGACAGGTGATCCATCGCCCGACACACCGGGGCACGGCGTCTCCCACACTGGCCGATCCGCCTCCGTGGGTTCCGCCCGCTCAACGTCTGCACCGGGTCATGCGTCCATCGGTGATACGAATCCATCTTCCGGTGATACGCATCCATCTTCCGGTGATACGCATCCATCCGTGATCCACGGCATGATCGCTGTGCGCACCCCTGCTCCCTCCGCCCCCCGTGACCCCTGAGCGCTCCCCCCTCCTTCATCCGCACTCTCGCCCGCTGGGTGTTTCACACGCATCTGTGGATCGGGGTGCTTTCGGCCGCTCTGGTGATCGTGGTTTCGGTCACCGGGATCCTCCTCAACCACAAGCGCACCTTCGGACTCATGCCCGATGTGGCGGGTGTGGAGGCGGGACTCGAGGGCGCGCTCCCTCTCGCTGATGTCGTGCGAGCCGCCGAGGGCGCGGTGGGCAACGCCGTGGCCGCGGGTGGGGTCGATCGCATCGATGTGCGTCCCGACGACGGCCTGGCGAAGGTACGCTTCGCGGATCGCCTCGTGACCGAGGCAACCGTGGCGCTCCGCACGGGCGAGGTGCTTCATGTGGGCGAGCGCAACGACGTCTTTCTCGAGAAGCTTCACTCGGGCGAGATCTTCGGAGATCGGTGGACACTCCTCTCCGACGCGCTCGCCGTGGGGCTCCTGATCCTCCTCCTGAGTGGCACCTGGATGTGGCTCTACCCCAAGGCGAGGATGTGAGATGACGATCCTCGAAGGCGGTCTCCTCCTCGTCGGACTCTTCGGCGCGCCCGCGGCGCTCCTCGCGATCAGCCACCGATTCCGTGATCGCGGCCGTCGCGGTCGCGGTACCTTCTGGGGCGGCCTGACCGGCTACGGAGTGGGGATCGCGGTGTGGGTCGCGGCGATCTTCGTGCCCCCGGTGATGTGGGATCCCGCGACCCTCCGCCTGGCGGGGGTCGTCCTCCCCCTGGCGGGGCTGGCGGTCGCGGGAGCCCTGGCGGGGGCCTTGGTCGGTCGCACGCCACGGCGTGGTCCGAAGGCGCCCACTGGAAGGGTGTTGAAGAACTCTGGCGATCCACGTTACGGCACCACGGGTCCAGCTTCGAGGCGGATCGCCGAAGGCATAGCCGTAGCTACGTCGAGGCGGTCCAACGACGAAGATGGGCCCGTGCTGCCGTAACCCGAAGGGCAGAGGGGGGTTCGGGGCCGAATGCGGCGTCTCTCCTCCTCGCCGTAGCTATGGCTACGACTCGTCGTCCTGCCTTGCCTCACCCCCGAAGACCCCTCTGCGTGGATCGCCGGAATTCTTCAACACCCTTCCAGGACGTCACGCGGGGGGTGACACCGTCTCCGGGGAGCACGCTGCCGGGCGTCCCCGGCCCCGGAATCAGGTGGCGGAGTTCGAGGGTTCGAGCAGCGCGAAGAGTCGACGTCCCTCGATATTGTTCGAGCGTTGTTCGACGCGCGCGATATCCTTCGTCTCCTCGATCATCCGGTCGAGCGTCGCCACCCCGATTTCAGGACGTCGAAGTTCTCGCCCCCGGTACCGGAGCACGACGCGCACGACATTGCCCTCCTCGAGGAAGCGGCGGGCGCGCCTGAGCTTGACGTCGAAGTCGTGA
Organism: Longimicrobiales bacterium; assembly: GCA_032250675.1. GTDB lineage: Bacteria > Gemmatimonadota > Gemmatimonadetes > Longimicrobiales > Gaopeijiaceae > Gaopeijia. The sequence goes on from JAVVEY010000004.1 coordinate 53,549, forward strand.
TCATCCGTACGCGGGCGGAGCTGCACCTCCTTGAGCTCGACGGTGTGCTGCTTCTTCTTCGCCTCGCGTGCCTTCTTCTGCTGCTCGTACCGGTGCTTGCCCCAGTCCATGATCTTCACCACGGGGGGGCGGGCTCGGGCTGCGACCTCGACCAGGTCGAGGTCGGCTTCCCGGGCTCTCTCGCGGGCTTCATCCAGCGAGACGACCCCGATCTGCTCTCCGTCGGCTCCGATGAGCCGAATCGGGCTGATCCGGATCTGTTCGTTTACCCTGGAATCTGAAATCCTGAATCCTCCTGTCGAAATGACTCGGGGTGGCAAGAGGCCGACCCCACTTCCCGCTGTCGGAGACGATCTCCTGAAGTGGAAGCTACTAATAAGCGGTCCCCGAGCCCAAAGATCCAGAGATTCGTGATCGCGACGCTCCGGGATGATCGCCCCGATCTCACTCCCACTCGATCGTGCCCGGGGGCTTCGAGGTGAGGTCGATCGCGAGCCCGGTGATCCCGTCGAGCGCCAGGATCGAGGCACGGAGCTCATCGAGAAGTGCGTCGGGGAGGCGCACCGGTGTGGCCGTCATCGCGCGCCGGGATCGGATCGGTCGAAGCACGACGAGTTCGCCGGGCGCACCCTCGCCGAGCGCCAGCGGGACGAGGACGGTGGGGGACTGCCAGACCTCGTCGTAGAGGCCGTGTCGGCGCAGCCCCTCCATGACGAGGTGATCCGCTTCACGCAGGAGGTCGAGGCGCTCCCGCGTCATGTACCCCGGCGACGGCTGGGCGACGGTGGGGTGCTCCGGGCCCAGGTTCCAGATGCAGCGGTTGACCCCGAGCACCTCCTGGGTGATCGAGGTCGCCGCATTCAGGAGCGTCTCCCACGGCAACCCACCCGAGAGGAGGACGGGATGCTCGTATGCGCGCAGGTCCGCCTTGACCCCGACGGATCGGATCGGGAGCACGAGGCTCTCCGCCCCGAAGCGCTCCGCCACCGCCTGCGTCTCGGGTACGAGACGCTCGAAGTCGGCGGTGTCGGGCGTGCCGTCCGAACAGAGGAGTCGCACCCCGAGGCCCGGACCGGGGAAGGGATGTCTCCAGAGCGCCTCGTGGGCGATTCCGAGCTCCTCGCCGACCTCCCGCACCTCGACCTTGTAGAGTTCGGCGAGTGGCTCGACGACCTTGCCGCGGGCGATCAGCTCCTCGATCACCGGGACGCGATTGTGGTGCGTCTTGATCGTGTCGGCTCGCTTCGTCCCACCCGTCTCGACGGTGTCGGGGTAGATCGTGCCCTGTCCCAGGAGGTGATCCTGAATCCCGAGGCGCGCCGCCTCGCGGTTGAAGACCTCGACGAAGGTGTCGCCGATCGCGCGTCGCTTCGCCTCCGGCTCGACGAGTCCATCGAGCGCGAGGAGGAAGTCCTCGGAGGCGTCGATGAAGTGAAGGTTCTCCTCGAGCCCGAGGCGCTCGAAGAGCTCGATGACCTGCGCCGACTCGTTCTTGCGCATGAGCCCGTTGTCGACGTGCAGGAGGTGAACCCGCTCCGGCCCGAGTGCTTCCTTGAGGAGCACCGCCGCCACGGTGGAGTCCACCCCTCCCGAGGCGAGGAGGAAGACCGACTCGTCACCCACCTGGGCGCGGACCTTCTCACGCTCTTCGGCGATGAAGGCGTCCATCGACCACGTCGGCTCGCACCCGCAGATCTCGAGGACGAAATTGGCGAATAGGGTGTCGCCATGCGTCGTGTCGTCGACCTCGGCGTGGAACTGGAAACCGTACCGCCGGTGCGTGTCGGAACCGATCGCCGCCAGCCGGTGGTCGGCCGAGCCGTCGCGCGCCACCGTGTAGCCGAACTCCTCGAAATCGGGTCCGAGCGAGGCGACGGAGTCGAAGTGGCTCATCCAGACCTGCTCGACCGGCTCGAGTCCCCGGAAGAGGGGGTGATCGGGCTTCACGATGTGCAGATCGGCGTGGCCCCACTCGCGCCCCCCGTGAATCACCTCTCCGTGGTAGTGCTTCGCGATCTCCTGGTGTCCGAAGCAGAGCCCGAGGATCGGCACATCGAGGTCGAAGATCCCCTTGGTGTAGTCCCCATCCTCATCGTGCGACGAGAGCGCCGGGCTGCCGGAGAGGATGATCCCCCGGTGCCGCGCGAAGACGTCGATCGGGTCCTCGGGCTGCACGATCTCGGCGAGCACGCCGATGCGACGAACCTTGGTGGCGATGAGGTGCGCGTATTGTCCGCCGAAGTCGACGACGGCGATCGAATCGTGCTGCATGGGCGGCCCGGGGGGAAGAATCGGCGTGTGGTGGTGCACGCCTGCTGCACGCCACACTGAAGGGGTAGTCTACACTGAAGGGGGAGGGGCTGGAAGTCGTTTCTGGAACGAGGAAGGGGGTGTCGGGTTTGCGTAGCGGGTCCGTGCGGGTCAACGATTCCCACGAGCCCGAGCCCGGTTTCGTCACGCCGGGGCGCTCATCGATCGGCACGCTCATGCCCACGGATCGACACACTCACACCCATCGCGGGAAAGGTAGAGGGATATGAAAGAGTTCGACGCGATCGTGATCGGCACGGGTCAGGGCGGAAAGCCGCTCGCCGGCGCGCTGGCCCGACGCGGGCAGCGCGTCGCCGTCATCGAGAAGGCGCCCCGCGTCGGGGGGACGTGCGTCATCGACGGGTGCACGCCCACCAAGACGATGATCGCGAGCGCCCGGGTGGCTCACCTCGCGCGCCGCGCGGCCGACTTCGGGGTGGAGGTGGGGGAAGTCGAGGTCGACCTTGCCCGGGTGCGTGAGCGCAAGCGCTCGATGGTCGACGCCTGGAGCGGTGGGAGTCGTCGTGGACTCGAGAAGTGGGACACCCTGGATCTCATCTTCGGGCACGCGCGCTTCACCGGGCCGCACGAGATCGAGGTCGAACTCTCCGAGGGAGGGATGGAGGCGCTTCGGGCGCCCTCGATCTTCATCAACACCGGGACGCACAACTTCGTCCCCCCGATCGACGGACTCGACGAGGTCGCGTGGCTCGACAACGCCTCGCTCATGGAGCTCGGCGAGGTCCCACGCCACCTGATCATCCTCGGGGGTGGATTCCTCGGCATGGAGTTCGGGCAGATGTTCCGACGCTTCGGCGCCGAGGTGACGGTGGTCGAGGCGGCCCCGCGCATCCTCGGCCGCGAGGACGAGGATGTGGCCGAAGGCGTCTGTGAGATTCTCGAGGGGGAGGGGGTCCGCATCCTGACCGGGACACGCGCGGTGGGCGTGGAGCCCGACGGGTCGGCGGTGGCGGTGCGCGCCGAGGGTCCCGGGGGCGAACTCCGCATCGAGGGCTCGCACCTCATGGTCGCGGTGGGCCGCCGGCCGAGCACGGCGGATCTGGGCGTGGAGACGGCCGGGATCGAGCTGACCGAGCGAGGCTTCGTGAAGGTCGACGACGAGCTGCGCACCTCGGTCGACGGGGTGTGGGCGCTGGGTGACGTGAATGGGGGCCCTCCCTTCACCCACACCTCGTACGACGACTACCGCATCGTCGAGCGCAACCTCTTCGGCGACGGCAAGGGCACACGCGCGGGCCGGATCGTCCCCTTCACGATGTTCATCGATCCGCAGCTCGGGCGAGTGGGGCTCACCGAGGCCGCCGCGCGCGAGGCGGGGCACGAGGTGCGTGTGGCCCGCATCCCGATGTCGCGGGTGGCGCGCGCGGTCGAAGCCGACGAGACGCGCGGATTCATGAAGGCGGTGGTGGACGCCGAGACCGACCGGATCCTCGGCGCCGCGATCCTCGGGATCGAGGGCGGCGAGGTGGCCACCGTGATTCAGGTCGCGATGATGGGCAACCTGCCGTGGACCACGCTGCGCGACGCGACGATCGCGCATCCGACGCTCTCGGAGTCGCTCAACAACCTCTTCATGACGCTCGACTGAGGGGTCGTCGAGGGAGGGACAACCGCACGCGCGTCAGCGCCCCTCGCCCGCGGGGGTGAGCGTCGGGTAGGAGATTCCGAGCTGCTCGAGGTAGGTCTCGAAGCGCGTCTCGTCGTAGTAGAAGGGCTCGAGGAGCGGCTTGTAGCGCTGCATGATCTCGGTGTTGAGATCGATCGGGGGCGGATCGTCGGCGCTGATGAAGGGGGTGTAGGTGTGATTCGCCCCCTGCTCTTCGTGAAAGTACGACCAGGCGTCGTTGATCAGCTCGGGTCTGACGAAGAGCTCGAGGGCGGTGCGGGCCATGACACGCGCGCCGGCCACCGCGCCCTTGTGTGCGATCGGGGTCGCCATCGTGATCGCGTTCGACCAGTGATGGCCCGGGAGTCCCCGGATATTCGAGGGGAAGCGCAGCGTGATCGTCGGGACCGTCCACGAGACGTCCCCGATGTCGTCGGATCCGCCCGAGTTGCGTCGCTCCGGCGGCCCACTCACCCCCGAGGCCGAGGTGGCCAGCCCCTCGGGCTCGCTCCCCATCTCGCGCTGCACCGCCCGGGCGAGGGCCTCATCCGCCTCACTCCACTCGGGCATCCCCACGGCTTCGATGTGTGCCCCCATCGTCTCGGCGATCACGCGATTGAAGTGCCGCGGGTAGGCGGTACCGAGAATCCGGTAATGCATCTCGGTGTCGGTCATCAGCGCCGCCCCTTCGGCGGTGCGGATCGCGGTCTCGAAGTTCTGCTGGATCTCGGGCTGATCCATCTCGCGGATGTAGTACCAGACCGAGGCGGTCGAGGGGACGACATTCGGCTGGTCTCCTCCATCGCGCACGACATAGTGCGAGCGCTGATCGGGACGCAGATGTTCGCGGCGGAAGTTCCACCCGACATTCATCAGCTCGACGGCGTCGAGCGCGCTGCGACCCCTCCAGGGGGCACCGGCTCCGTGCGCTGACTCGCCGTCGAAGCTGAACTCGACCGAGACGAGCCCCGTCCCGCCTGCCTGGCCCCACGACACACTCAGATCGTTGCTCACATGGGTGAAGAGCGCGGCGTCGATCTCGTCGAAGAGGCCGTCGCGAACGAACCACGCCTTCGACGCAACGAGCTCCTCCGCCACACCGGGCCAGAGGACGATCGTCCCGGGGATCTCCTCGCGCTCCATGACCTCCTTGAGCGCGAGCGCCGCCACGATATTGACCGCCTGCCCCGAGTTGTGGCCTTCACCGTGCCCCGGCGCGCCTTCGACGATCGGGTCGTGCCAGGCCACCCCGGGCTTCTGGCTCGCCTGCGGGATCCCGTCCACATCGCTCCCGAAGGAGATCACCGGGCGCCCCGATCCCCATCGCGCGAACCACGCGGTCGGGATCCCCGAGACGCCGGTCTCGACCTCGAACCCCTCCGCGGTCAGGAGCTCGGAGAGGTACGCGGCGGTCTCGGTCTCGTGGAACCCGAGTTCCGAGAAGGAGAAGAGCTTGTCCACGATGACCTGTGCCCGCTTGGCGTCGGCCTGCACGGCGGCATCGACCTCCGTGAGGAGGGCGTCGAAGCGGGAAGCGAGCGCGGGGTCGCCCACGAGTGGGTCCTGAGGCGCCAGGGGGAGCGCCGTGAGGGCCGCCGTCACGGCGAGGAGGACGAGGACGAGGGGGGTGCGATGGGGAGCCATGAGGGATCTCGGGTGGGGGGAGTGACGGGTCACCGATACGCGTCCGAGCGCGCTCCGGCAACCTCGCGCCGGAGAGATCCGTCCGTGCGGCGCGTCCACGCACACTCGCTCCCGTGGCTGTCGCGGTGTACACTCTTCTGATCTTCCTGATCAGATCGCGAGGCGAGGGTGGCTGTACAGTTCAGCATCTGGACGCTCCCGCCGCTGCTTGCGTGCGGCGTGGCCGCCGTGACCGCGCGGTACGCGTGGACGCAGCGCGGTGACCCCGGTGGGTTGGCCCTCTGGTGCGCGTGTGTCGCCGGTGCCGTCTGGGCCGCGCTGCAGATGCTCTCGCTCACCTCTACCGACCTCGCAACGAAGGTGCTGATCGAGCGCGCGTCCCGGGTCCCGGAGGCGCTCCTCCCGCTGGCGTGGCTCGCGCTGGCGCTCGGCTACAGCGGACGGGGATCGCACCTGCGCCGCTGGAGGATGGGGATCATCTATCTCATCCCGGTCGCCACGATCGCGCTCGTCTGGACGAACGAGCGGCATCATCTCGTCTGGAAGTCAGCCGAGCTGGCGGGGTTCCAGGGCATCTACACCCTCGCGATCGAGCACGGCCCCTGGCTCCGTGTACACGCGGGGTATGCGGTTGCCCTCTCCTTCGTGGCGACGGTGATCCTGGCGCTGCACATCGCACAGTCCCCTCGCCACTGGTGGCGACTTCTGTGGGTCTTCGTCGCCCCGGTCGCCGTCCTCGGATTGAACGCACTCTACCTGACCGATCTGCTCCCGCGGGGAGCCCCCTCCCCGACGCCGCTCGGGGTGTCGGTCGGCCTCTTCGCGCTCGCCGTCGGGCTGATGCGCAGGAGCGACGTGGACGTCGCGCCGGTTGCGCGCTCGACGGTGGTCGAGGAGATGCGCGAATGCGTGATCGTGGTGGACCGGGTGGGACGCTGTGTCGATGTGAATCGTGCGGCCACCGAACTCCTCGGGATCCGGCCGGGGGGCGAGATGCCGGTCGAGGTCGGCGTGGCGTGGGCGGGTCGGCGGAAGTCGGAGGGGGAGAGCTCCAGCTCCCTCGAGGAGCTCGAGATGCGGACGGTCGATGGAGAGACGCGGTGTTTCGATCTGACGATCACCCGGCTCGGTCCGCGGGGAGGGAGGAACCGCTCGGTTCTCGTGCTGCGCGACGTCACCGAGACGGTCCGGATGCGCAGGAAACTCGAGGAGACGGGACGGCAGCTCCGCGATGCCAACGAGCAGTTGAAACATCTGGCCAATACCGACGAGCTCACCGGGCTCCCCAATCGTCGCAGCTTTCTTCGCGCCCTGGAGCGCGAGCTCGGGCGCGCCGAGCGCTACGAGCAGCCCCTCGCGCTCGTCCTCCTCGACCTCGACGACTTCAAGCGGATCAACGACACCTGGGGCCACCCGGTGGGAGACAGTGTTCTGCAGATGACGGCCGAGGTGGTGTGGGAGGTGTGCAGAGACTCCGATATGCCGGGGCGCATCGGGGGGGAGGAGCTCGCCGTGCTCCTCGTCCAGACGGGGTCGGCGAACGCCGAACTCGTGGCGGAGCGGCTCCGCCGGCGCATCGCGGAGATGGAGCGCCCCGTGCGGGGCCACCCCCTGCACGTCACCGCGAGCTTCGGAGTGGCGACGGCAGGACCGGGACGGACGAAGGTCGACGAGATCATCGCCGCAGCGGACGAGGCGCTCTACCGCGCCAAGGCGGGCGGCCGCAATCGCGTTGACGTCGCTCCCGACCCCGGCGCACAGACCGCGATCGACTTCGGCGCGTGAATCCCGCCACGCGCGGCCTCGCCCCCCTTTTCCAGGAGGCCTCCACTCCAGGAGGCCACCACTCCGCGGTCAGCTTCCGCGGTCAGCTGCCTCCCGGCGGCGTCAACTCGGTGATCCCGAGGACGCCCGAGATCGAGGTGCCGCTCGAATAGCTCGCCACCCAGATGTCGTACTGCCCATTCGGGGGAGCCTTGAAGGTGACCCTCGGGTCGAGTCCCTCGGTGTCGTCGTCGCACCACCAGTTCCCGTCGGGGTCGTTGATCACGAGCGCGGTATCGCCCTCGCCTTCCACATAGAGGTGGAGGAGTGAACCGCCCGCGGTGTAATCGAGGATGTAATCGGGCCGCGCGGTGGCGTACCCCACGCACGCGGCACCCAACTCCATCCCGCGCACGTCGAGACTCCCCCCCGATACGATCGAGACGGTCCACGGATCGGGAGAGAATCCGGGGGAGAGGGTGGCGCGTCCGAAGTTCGACACCGACCCTCCGATCTCGAGTGCGCCGGGAGCGTCCGGTCCGGCTCCCGGGCCGTAGTCGAGCTCGGTGATCGAGAGGGTGCCGTTGATCGAGGTGCCGTCGGCGTAACTCGACACCCAGATGTCGTACTGACCCGAGGTCGCTCCGTCGAAGGTGACGATCGGATCGAGGCCGCGACCGTCATCGTTGCATCGCCAGCTTCCGTCGGGCGCATTGATGACGAGGCCCGTGTCTCCATCCCCCTCGAAGAAGACGCGCAGCCGGGAACTCCTTTCGGAGAGGTTCACGATGTAGTCGGGCTGGCGAGTCGCGTATCCGACGCACCCGGTGCCGAGGCCGAGGTCGGCGACGGCGATCGAACCCCCCGAGACGACCGACACCGTGAGCGGATCCGGTGTGAAGCCGGGCGAGATCGAGGTGGATCCGAAGTTGGACGTGCTCCCTCCGACCGAGAGCTGCGCGGAGAGCGGCGAGCCGGGGAGGGAGGAGAGGGAGAGGAGCGAGACGAGCGAGACGAACACGAGAGATGTACGCATCGGACCCGGAGAAGGAGGGCGGGGCGAGTCGCAGGCGCGCCCGGGGATTCGGACACGCACTCATCGAAGTGCCCCTGATCTGGGGAGGAGGAGCGCAGGGCGCAAGGGTGACGGAGGCGCCGGGGATGAGTGAATCCCGTGGGTGCACCCTCCCCCCTCGGGGTTTGACCTCATCCCCCGCTCGCCACAGCTTGCATTCATGACCGCCAGGGGTACCGCGTCCGCGTGGGCGCGGTTGAGACAGTCCCTTGGAACCTGACCCGGTTCGGACCGGCGGAGGGAGTGCGGTCCGATCGATGTCTCCGGCGCTTCGGTGCCGATCTGATCGGGCCCGCCGCTCCGCCTCCTCCCGGAGTCCTCTCACGGAGCCCCATCGATGTCCGATCTCAAGACCCATCCCGGCGCCGCTGGTGCCACCCCGCCCTCCCGCTCGGTCCGCGACATGTCCGAGATCCCGCGCGAATCGTGGGAAGGCGACTACGGGCGCAACTTCCCGAACTCGCGGAAGGTGTATCTCGACGGGCCTCACGGAATCCGGGTGCCGATGCGGGAGATCGAGCTCTCCGGGGGCGATCCGCCCTTCCGGGTCTACGACACCAGCGGCCCGCGCGACATCGATGTGCACGCCGGGATCCCGAAGCTCCGCGCCGAGTGGATCCGCGCCCGCGGCGATGTCGAGGAGAGGGGCCCCCACCAGCTCCCCGACCTCGCCCTCGACCCGAAGCACGGCACCGCCACGATCCCCGAGGCGCTCACCCACACCGTCGTGAAGTCGACCGGAGGGCCGGTCACCCAGATGGCGTACGCCCGTCGGGGCGAGATCACCCCGGAGATGGAGTTCATCGCGCTGCGCGAGGGGATGGAGCCCGACTTCGTGCGGAGCGAGGTGGCCCGGGGCCGCGCGATCATCCCCGCCAACATCAACCACCCCGAGATCGAGCCGATGATCATCGGCCGGAACTTCAAGGTGAAGATCAACGCCAACATCGGGAA
>JAVVEY010000204.1:0-2440 GCA_032250675.1 Longimicrobiales bacterium
GTCGCGTCCGCCTGGAGTCCGTCGATCCCCCGGGCGGTCAGTTTCGTGCGTGGCATTCCTCTACCCTCCTCCGATGCAGTTTGCCCGGATAGGGCACAAATAGGGCACAGAATCCGGGTTAGGGCACAATACCGCGTGAAATGCCCTGCAAAGGAAGATGAAGCGAGAAGCCAGCTACGGCAAGGGATTACCGTGGTGGGATGGTGGGGCATGGTCCGGGATGAATGGACCCGGGAACCGCTTGCAAAGCAGGTGCTCTCCCAACTGAGCTATGGCCCCTCGGGGACAAAGGTAGAAGAAGGTGCGGGGGGTCGGAAGGCGGGGTGTCGCGCGCGGCACCGAAGTCGATTCACGTCACCGATCCACCGCCCGCGTCTTGAGCCCCCGGTGCGGCGAGGCCACACTTCGAGATGCGCACCCTCACCCGATCGACGCTCGTACCCGCTCTCCTCCTCCTCCTCGCGTGCGGGAGGACGGACCCCGTGGCCTTCGAGGTGGCCGGGGTGGAGTACACCGAATCCGAGCTGCTCGGCCTTCCCGATGACCGCCGCGCGCTCCTCGCCGAGCTGACCGCCTTCGCGGCGGTGCTCGCCGACAACGAGACGGCTCGACTCGTCGAACCGTGGGTCGACAGCGCCGAGGTGGCATGGCTCTGGGATCAGCTCCAGGCGGAACGTCGGATCGACTCGGCAGAGGTCTCCGAGGCGGTCCTCCGTTCGCGCTACGGGATGGCGCCGGAGTTCGAGCTCACGGTGCGGCACCTGATCGTCTTCTCGGAGCGGTACGAGCCTCCTGCGGCGCGCGCCGAAGCCCGGACGAAGGCGCGCGCGGCGCTCGAGCGGATCGTGGCAGGCGAGCCCTTCCCGACGGTGGCAGCCGAGGTCTCGGACGAGCCCGGCGCGGAGAGCCGCCAGGGACGCCTCGCACCGGGGCGACGGGGCGCATGGGTTTCGGAGTTCTGGGCGGCCGCCTCCGCGCTCGAGGTGGGCGAGGTGTCGGGGGTGACCGAGACGCAGTACGGGTATCACGTGCTGAGACTCGAAGGGCGCGACACCGTCCCCTTCGACGAGGCGCGGGCGGGAGTCGTTCGTGAGGTGGCCACCCTCATGGGACCGCTCGACCGCCCGGCCCCACCGCCCGAAGTGGTCCGCGCGGCGGCGGACTCGGCCGGAATCCACGCCCCGGAGGCACTCCTCGATCGCCTCCGCGAGCAGTGGGTGGTGGATCTCCGCGGCCAGGCGGAGCTCCTCGGGATCCCCGAATCGCTCCCCCATCACCGCCTGAAGGAGGTCGCCCGGGCCGCGCTCTCACTCCGTGGCCAGAATGCGGATCTTGCCCGCCGCGCGGTATCGGGGTGGCACGACGAACTCGCGCGCATCCATCCCCTCCCGGAAACCCTCTCGTCCGCGGGGTCGTAGGACGGAGCATGACCACAAAGGCTCGTCGTCAACTCGGACTCGTCCTCGGATTCGCCGCCTTCTTCGCGGCGCTCTGGTACCTCTGGTACACCCCGGTCGTCTATCCGCTCAAGATCTTCGTCGTCCTCCTCCACGAGGTGAGCCACGCCGTGGCGCTCTGGGTGACGGGCGGTACGGTGGAGAGTATCGCGCTCGATCCGCGTCAGGGCGGACTCACGACCGGGCGAGGCGGGATCGCCTTCGTGACCCTCTCGGCGGGGTACCTGGGGAGCCTCGCACTGGGAACGCTCCTCGTACTCGCCGCGCGCTCGGGTCGGGTGCGCTCCGACCTCCTCCTGGCCCTGATCGGCGCCTCGGTCCTCGTCCTCACACTTCTCTACATCCGCGGAACCTTCGGGATCATCTACGGTGCGCTCTCGGGCGCGGCACTCCTCGCGGGGGCGCGCTTTCTGAGCACCCTCTGGGCGAGTCGCTTCATCATGGCGCTCGGGCTCACCTCGGTCGGCTACGCGATCCTCGACATCAAGAGCGATATCCTCGACCGCCCCGGAATTCAGTCGGATGCCGCGATGCTCGCGGAACTGACGGGGATCCCCACCGTGGTCTGGGGCGTGGTGTGGATCGCTCTCGCCCTCTGGGCGGCGCTGCGCCTCCTCCGTCATACCCTCCGCCGCGCCTGATCGTCAGGGGCCCATTCGGGCACGATCCGTGGCGCGCTCATCCGGCTTCCTCCTGACCCGCCCGCCCATCCGTCGCCGCGTCGCTCAGTGCTTCGTCCAGATCATGATCATCCCGCAGTTGTTCGCGCTCGACTTCCACTCCACCGGGGCCTGCGCGCTCGACCGGTACACCTCGATCGCGGAGATGTCGTTGGCGCGGGGAGAGAGATTATCGAAGAAGTCGGTGGAGTCGACAAATCCTCCTTTTGGTATCTTCTCACTCCCCGGAGTCTTGAAGTAGGGATCGTTTCGGACGATCAGCCCATCGACGACCACCACCGGGTAGCAGATCCCCCCCGCAGT
>JAVVEY010000205.1:0-2437 GCA_032250675.1 Longimicrobiales bacterium
GCCCGACGATGAAGAGGAGCTGATAGGCGACGTTGCCGAGGAGCGAGACGAGAACGAGGCGGAGACGGTCGCCGCGTTCGGGGAGGCGAAGCGGCTGCGTGGCGGCGCCGCTCGGGAGGAGGAGCGCGATGGCGACCGCCGCGACGGGGAAGCGCAGCGCGTTGAAGGCGAGCGGGGGCACGCTCCCGAGGACGAGTTTGACCAGGGGAAAGTTGAGGCCCCAGATGAAGGCGAGGGCGACGAGGCCCAGGCGGACACGCCGCTCATCCGCTTCGATGGAGGTACTCCGGTGGGAGGGATGCCGCCCGGAAACTATCCGGATCGACGACCGACGGAAGCGATCCCCTCCGGCGGCCCGCCTTGCCGGGTGGCGCAGGGTGGCCCCGGGTGGCCCCGGGTCGGGTGCCCCCGGGCGGCCCCGAATCGGGTGCCCCCGGCTTGAAGGAGGAGTCCGATCGCCCTACCCTCCGGTTCCCCAACGAGAGGAGATATGCGTAGATTTCACGACGAAGCGGGCCGGGTATGGGATGTCGTCGCGGGACGGGAGTCGTGGGGCGGGATCGTGGCCCTCTTCGTGCCCCGCGAGGGCGACGCGCGGCCTCGCAGTGCGCCGATCCCCGCGCGGGGGTACGCGGAGGCGACGACGTGGCTCGACGCCTCCTCGGACGCTGAATTGCGGGAGCGATTCTCCCGCGCCACCGAGGTCCCGCTTTGACCGGGCCCCACCGAAGACGAGAGTGAGCAGATGCGTGAATTCGAAGATCTCGACGGGGTTCGCTGGGAGACGGGCGTCTCCGAGAGGGAGAGCCCCGACTACAAGGGACGCTTCCACCTGACGATGCGGTCGGAGGCGACCGGTGAGGTCGTGGAACTCACCGACGTCCGCTGGAACTCACGGCGCACCGCGGAGCGCACTCTCGACACGATGTCGGTGGTGGAGCTTCGCCGACGTCTCCGCTCGGCTCGCGGCCGCGCGCGTCAGCGGGTGTAGCGCGCGAGGGCCTCGCCGACCCGGTCTTCGAGGCGCTTGGCGCCGTGCTGCGAGGGGAGGGCGTTGCCGATGATCGCGAAGCCCAGCCGCTCGCCGTCGCCGCTGAGCACCGTCCCGCTGAGTGACGAGACGCGCTCGATCGTCCCCGTCTTGGCGCGGAGATTCCCCGCGGCCGGAGTGCTCCGCATCCGGCGATTGAGGGAGCGTTCTCCCGCGACGGACAGACTCTCGAGGAAGGCGTCGCCCTCGGGTCCCCGCAGGACGTCGGCGATCGCGCCCACGAGGGTGACCGCCGCGACGCGGTTCTCCGGCGAGAGTCCCGACCCGTCATGCATGCGAAGACCCTCCGTGCTGACGCCCGCGTCCACCAGGTAACGGCGCACCGCGCGCGCGCCCGCCTCGAACGACCCCTCCCCCTCGACCTCGTACCCGATCGTCTTGAGGATCAGGTCGGCGTAGAGGTTGTGGCTGCGCTGGTTGACCGCCTCGAGGTATCGCGAGAGCGGCGGGGATCGGTGCAGCGCGAGGACCGTCGGGTGCGACCCGGGGGTGAGGAGCTGCCGCGAGGCCGCGGGGGTCGGGTGGCCCTCGCGAATCGACGATGGGTCCCCCGCCACCTCGATGCCGAGATCGCGGAGCACGTGCGTGAAGCCGTGAGCCGCGAAGAGGGCGGGGTCGGTGATCGTCATCCGCCGCCACACCTCACGCGCGCCGAGGCGCACCTCCCCATAGACCTCGACCGGCGTCTCGGGGTCTTCGCGGAGGAGCGCGAGGCGCCGGCGGGGTCGTCCCTCGACCGTGCGCGCGGTGTTGAGCACCGGGAGTCCGGTGTGGTCCGGGAGCGACCGGACCTCGGGAGGCCCCCCGGGCACGCCCGGGGAGACGCGGACCGAGACCACATTCTCGTTGTACGAGAGCGCCCCGGACGGGGCCGCGAACCACTCGTTGAGATCGCGCAAATCCCACACCGGGGAACGCAGATCGCCGGCGAAGCGGGAGCCGTCGCCGATCACCCGACCCCCCACCGCGCGGATCCCCGCGGCGCGGAGCTCTTCGGCGAGGTGCTCGAAGACGGTGGCGCGCGTCTCGAAGAAGCGGTCGGCGATCCCCGGATCTCCCGTGCCGTAGAGGAGGAGGTCACCGTGCACGACGCCGTCCACAATCGGGCCATCCGCGAGCACCCAGGTGGTGAAGCGGTAGTCGGCGCCGAGGTAGTGCAGCGCGGCGGTCGAGGTGAGGACCTTGAGGTTGGAGGCGGGGACGAGGGCGGCGTGCGCGTTGCGCGAGACGAGGGTGTCGCCGCGATCGAGCGAGACGACGAGCACCCCCCAGTCGGCGCGCGCGTACGACCCCTGATCGAGCGCGTCGTCGATCGCGGCTCTGAGGCGGCGCGGATCGCGACCCGACTCGAGGGGGGCGGCGAGGGCGAGGCCGAGGGTGACGGCG
>JAVVEY010000071.1:0-14269 GCA_032250675.1 Longimicrobiales bacterium
CGCCAGGAAGACGGTGCCCGCGAGCGCGGCGAACCGGGGGGCGGCGGTGAAGCGAGGGGGGTGGGTCTGCATCGGGAGCCTCCGGAGGTACGAAATCGGAGCCTCAGAGCTACCTCGCGTGCCCGCTCGCGGCAAGCCACTCGGCGACCGACCCGGCGATCTTGCGCTGCGCCACCGGAAGGGCAAGATCGGCCAGATCCTCGAGCGCGATCCATCGCTCATCGGCGCCGTCGCGATCCGCGCCCGCCGGCTCCGCGCCCGGCGACTCCGCGCCCGCCGGGATCGACTCCACCCGCCGCGCGAAGGGCCGATACGTCGCCCGGAAGTGCGAGAAGGCGTGGGTGACCGGCGCGAGCGGCTCCCCCTCGATATCACCGATCGCCTCGCCGGGGGGATCCGCCCCTCCGGCAGCGCCGACGATCTCGCGTGCCGGGAACTCCCAGAGCCCGCCGAGGAGCCCCTCGCTCGGACGCCGGCGCATCCGGACCTTCCATCGCCCGCCTCCTCCGGGTTTGCCGCCGCCGGGTTTGCCGCCTCCGGGTTCGCCGCCGTCGGGTTCGCCGCCGTCGGCTTCGCCGCCCCCCACCACCTCCACCCGCACCACGAACGCCCTCTCCGGCACCGCCCTCGCCCGCTTCGGGGCGGGCCGCTCCCCCACCGTCCCCGCGACGCGCGCCGCGCAGCTCACGGCGACCGGGCACCCCGCGCACCCCGGTGAGCGCGGCGTGCACACCGTGGCGCCGAGCTCGATGAGCGCCTCGTTGAAGTCGCCGGGCCGCTCGGGATCGACGAGCTCGGTCGCGCGATCGCGCAGCCAGGCCGGCCGCGGTTCGGCCTCGTCGAAGAGGCGCGCGAGCACCCGGCGCGCATTCCCGTCGACCGCGGGCGCGACGACCCCGAAGGCGATGCTCGCCACCGCTCCCGCGGTGTACGCACCGACCCCCGGGACCTCGCGCAGCGCTTGCGGCTCGGCGGGCATCTCCCCCCCGAAGCGCTCGCGCACGACGATCGCCCCGCGCCTCAGATTCCGCGCGCGCGAGTAGTATCCGAGCCCCTCCCACGCCTTGAGCACCTCCGCCTCGTCGGCGTCGGCGAGCGCGGCCACCGTCGGGAAGCGCGCCATCCATCGCTCCCAGTAGGGGATCACCGTCTCGACGCGCGTCTGTTGCAGCATGATCTCGCTCACCCAGATCGCGTACGGGTCGTCGGTGGCGCGCCACGGAAGCGGCCGCGCGCGCTCGGCGAAGAAGTCGAGGAGGGCACCGCGGAAGCGCTCGACGTCTTCGAGGGGGGAAGGGAGGCCGGCGTCGGGCGGGCGAGGGATCGAGGCGGTCATCCCCGCCAAGGTAGAAGGCTCGGGCCGCCGAGCGAAGTCGCGCGAAGCTCCCCCGCCACCGAACCCGTCCCGCGCCTCCCGGGTACCGAGACGCGATCCCCCCGGATCCCGGCGCGCGCCGGCCCGGAGGGTCCCCCGAACACGGATCCCCGATGCGCTTCACGCGATACACGAAGTACAAGGGGGGCTGGGTCGACGCTCTCAATCTCGAGGGCCTCATGGCGCAGCTCTCCGACTTTCTCCTCGACGGCGGCTTCGCCGGGGGCCCCCATCACCACCCCTGGTGGGGGTGGTCGGGGGTCGAGGACACCACTTCGCTCGACGCGCTCAAGCATCACCTCCTCAAGGCGCTCATCGAGAGCGGCGATCTCACGCCCGAGATGATCGAGGAGCTTCGCGGCGAGGGTGAGGGCGACCAGGCGGTCCAGCGCGAGATCGCCGAGCTCCTCGACCGACTCGTGCAGCGGCTCGTCGACGAGGGCTACCTCACCCTCGAGGACGGCACCCCGCAGATGCCCGGACCGATGCAGGACGCCACCGGCAAGGGGAGCATCGACGACGCGAAGGCGGCCTCGCAGAAGGTCGAGTTCAACCTCTCGCAGAAGGGGATGGACTTCCTCGGCTACAGCGCCCTCAAGGGGCTCCTCGGCGCGCTCGGCTCGGCGGGTGCGGGCTCGCACGACACCGCGCATCTCTCCACCGGGATCGAGGCCGAGGCGGCGGCGAAGCCCTACGAGTTCGGCGACACCCTCAACCTCGACATCCCGGCAACACTCCGGAAGGCGATCGAGCGGGGCGGGCTCCAGGTGCCGCTCGAGCTCGACTACCCCGACCTCATGGTGCATCAGTCCGAGTACCGTTCGTCGTGCGCGACGGTGCTCATGCTCGACATCTCGCACTCGATGGTCCTCTACGGAGAGGATCGCTTCACCCCCGCCAAGCGCGTCGCGCTCGCGCTGAGTCATCTGATCCGCACGCACTTCCCCGGCGACTCGATCCACGTCGTCACCTTCGGGGATCGCGCCGAACAGATCCCGCTCAGCCAGCTCTCGAAGGCGCAGGTCGGACCCTTCCACACCAACACCGCCGAGGGTTTCCAGCTCGCCCGCCGCATCCTCACCTCGCAGAAGCAGGAGATGCGGCAGATCGTCATGATCACCGACGGCAAGCCGAGCGCGGTGACGCTCACCGACGGACGCGTCTACACCAATTCCGGGGGGCTCGACGCCCACATCCTCCAGCGCACATTCCGCGAAGCGGCGGCGTGCCGGAAGGCGGGGATCCCGATCAACACCTTCATGCTCGCGCGCGACCCCTGGCTCGTGCACTTCGTGCGCAAGGTCTCCGAGATCGCGCGCGGCAAGGCGTACTTCACCAGCACGATGACGCTCGGCCAGTACATCATGATGGATTTCATGAAGCGGAAACGACGCCGGGTGGGGTGACATCGAGCGCCTCCCGACGTATTTCTGGAACCTCGGGGGGCACCCGGTTCATTCTCCAGAGTGTGGATCGATTCCGGGTTCGTCCGTCCGGGACTCTCCGATCGGACCCGACAAGCAAGGGAGATTGATGAATACGCGCCTACTCGTTCGTGGGATGATCGCCGGGCTTCTCGGTGGTACCGTCCTGGCCATCGTCTTCTTCCTGACCGACCTCTTCTTCGGGACACCCCTCGCGACCCCGGCCTTCATGGCCGAGGCGCTCCTCGGTGCATCCGGGCTCGCCGGCGTGCCGGCCTACACCGTGCTGCACTACCTCGCCTTCCTCGTGGTGGGGCTGGCGACCGCGTGGGCAGTCGATCGGCTCCGGATGAATGCTCCGATCCTCGTCGGTCTGGCGCTCGGGGGGTTCCTCTTCGTCCTCGTCTTCTACGGCGCGGTCGCGCTGAATGGGACGAATGTGATCGCGATGGTCGGGTGGGCCACCGCGCTCATCGGAAACCTCGCCGCGGGCCTCGCGATGGTCGCCTACTGCCGTCGGAGCGCCGGACGTGACGGGCGCATCTGGGCCGAGCGCGTCGTCACGATCCCGTGGGTGAAGGAAGGGATTGCGCTGGGCATCTCGACCGCCGCCCTCGTGGCGCTCTGGATGCTCCTCGTCGACTCGATCTCCGGCCGGCCCTTCTTCACCCCCGGAGCACTCGGATCGGTGGCGCTGCTCGGCGCCTCCGACCTCAGCGGCGTGGTGGTGAATCCGACGACGGTGCTGGGCTACACCCTCTTTCACGGGATCGCCTTCGTCGGGATCGGGATCGTCGTCGCCCTCGGAGCGGCGCAAGCCGAGCGCGCTCCCTCGGTGATCCTCGCCGCGCTCCTCCTCTTCGCCGTCCTCGAAGCGCTCACCGTCGGGCTCATCGCGCTCGTCGCGAGCTTCCTCCTCGGCGCCACCGCGTGGTGGGGGATCCTCGGGGGCAACCTCGTCGCGGCGAGCTGGATGGCGTTCCGGACGGCGAGTCGTCACCCGGTGCTGACCGAACTCCTCGGTCGGCGCGAGCTCAGTTCGGAAGCGCCGTAAGGCGAAGAGATCGGATCACGGAGCCGTGATCCACGAGGCCTCCGGATCTCATCCGATCGTCGGCACGACCCCTGTCGGCACGTAGTGGTAGAGGAGCACGAGCGCGGTCACCATGAAGATCGCCAGCACCAGACCCGCCATGAAGACGCTGGTGAAGACCTTCGAGTCGAACTTCAGGTGCATGAAGAAGCCGACCACGAGCACGAATTTGACCGCCGAGAGGAAGATCAGAAGCGGATGCTCGAGGGGCGGCTTCATGTAGTAGAGCGCCACCTCCACCGCGGTCAGCACCGCGAGGATCCCGCCGATCGCCCAGTAGAATCCGACCGAGGCGTGTCCGCCCTCGTGTCCCTCTTCGCCGTGGCCGTGCTCGCCGTGGCTGGAGTGCGCGTCGTGTGCCATCTCGGACATGCTGACCTCTACGGAATCAGGTAGACGAGGACGAAGATCACGATCCAGACGATGTCGACGAAGTGCCAGTAGAGCCCGGCGATCTCGACCTGGAGCGCCTTGTCGGGGGTGAGTTTCCCGCGCAGCGAGCGGATGAGGAGCGTGGTCATCCAGATCACCCCGACGGTCACGTGCGCACCGTGAAACCCGGTGAGCACGAAGAAGGTCGAGCCGAAGACGCTGTGTCCGAGCGTCAGTCCCTCGTGGACGAAGTGGGTGAACTCGTAGTACTGGAAGCCGAGGAAGATCGACCCGAAGAGCACCACCACGCCGAGCCAGAATGCGGCGAGCTTGCGATTCCCCCGCTGGACTCCGTCGAGTCCGAGCACCATCGCCAGCGAGCTCATCAGGAGCACGAAGGTCGAGATCGTGGTGAGGGGGATGTCGAAGATCTCCCTCGGATACGGCCCTTCGAGGCTCGCCCCCTTGTAGGCCATGTAGGTCGAGAGGAGGGTGCCGAAGAAGAGGCACTCCGACCCGATGAAGGTCCAGAACCCGACCTTCCAGGTATCGAGCCCGGTCGCCGTGTAGTGGTGATCGTCGTGCGCCTGAGCCGCCGCCGCCTCAGCCATCTTTCGCCTCCTTCTTCGCGAAGGGGTTCTCGAACGCCCACATGTAGACGCAGAAGGCGGTCCAGGCGAAGCCGATCAGCGGCACCCACCAGATCCTCGTCATGACGAGCGCCCAGGTGGCCGTGATCCCCAGCGCGAGGAGGATCGGCCAGTACGACGGGTTGGGCATCTCGGGCTCCACGGCGGGCTCGGCGAGGGTGACCGCCTCGATCGCCGTGCGCTCCGCCTCGTGCCACATCGGCTCGCGCGAGCGCACCTGCGGCAGCGTGGGGAAGTTGTAGTGGTGCGGGGGCGAGGGGATCGACCACTCGAGGGTCGCCGCGCCCCACGGGTTCGAGCCCGCCCTCTCTCCGCTCCTCGCGCTCTTCAGCACATTCCAGACCATGATGAGCGTGCTCACCCCGAGGATGAATCCGCCGATCGTCGAGAGCTGGTTGAAGATTTCGACATTGAGTGTCTCCGAGTAGGTCCACGTACGGCGGGGCATCCCGTACATCCCGCTGAAGTGCATCGGGAAGAAGGTGAGGTTGAAGCCGATCAGCGTCAGCCAGAAGTGCCACGCCCCGAGCTTCTCGCTCATGAAGCGGCCGGTGACCTTCGGGAACCAGTAGTAGAGTCCACTGAACATCCCGAGGAGGATCCCTCCGACGATCACGTAGTGGAAGTGCGCCACGACGAAGTACGAGTCGTGCTGCTGCAGGTCGACGGGAGCCGACGCGTGCATGACCCCCGAAAGCCCCCCGACGGTGAAGAGCGCGACGAGCCCGATCGCGAAGTTCATCGCCGTGGTGAAGCGGATCTGCCCGCCCCACATCGTGGCGATCCAGTTGAAGATCTTCACCCCCGTGGGGATCGCGATGATCATCGTCGTCGCCACGAAGAAGGAGTCCGCGATCGGACCCAGCCCCGAGGTGAACATGTGGTGCGACCAGACCCCCCACCCGATGAAGCCGATCAGCACCCCGGCGTAGACGACGACGGGGTAGCCGAAGAGCGGCTTGCGGCTGAAGGCCGGGATCACATCGGAGATCACCCCGAAGGCGGGGAGCACGAGGATGTAGACCTCGGGGTGTCCGAAGATCCAGAAGAGGTGCTGCCAGAGCACCGGATCTCCACCCGCCGCGGAGACGAAGAAGTTGGTGGCGAAGAAGCGGTCGAAGGCGAGGAGGATCAGCGCGGCCGCGATCACCGGGAGCGCCGTCACCAGGAGGAACGACGTCACGAAGGTCATCCAGGTGAAGATCGGCATCCGCATCAGCTTCATGCCGGGAGCGCGCAGATTGATGATCGTCGTGATGAAGTTCACGCCCCCCATGATCGAGCTCACGCCCAGGATCGAGAGGCCCAGCACCCAGAAGTCCGCGTTGAGCCCGGGGTTGAACTGGGTGGAGGTGAGGGGCGCGTAGCCGACCCACGAGGTGTTGGGCGCGGCCCCGAAGAACCACGAGCTGTTGAGGTAGAGCCCTCCGAAGAGGTAGACCCAGTACGAGAGCGCGTTGAGCCGGGGGAAGGCGACGTCGCGCGCGCCGATCTGGAGCGGGACGATGTAGTTGAAGTAGGCCACCGCCAACGGCATCGCCACCAGGAAGATCATGGTGGTGCCGTGCATCGTGAAGAGCTGGTTGTACGTCTCGGCCGAGACGATCGACTGCTCGGGGTGGAAGAGCTGGACCCGGATCAGGAGCGCCTCGAATCCTCCCACGAAGAGGAAGACGATCGAGGTGAGGAAGTACATGATCCCGATCCGCTTGTGATCGACGGTCGTGATCCAGCTCCAGATGCCGGTGGGCTCGTGGTGCCCGCCGTGCACGTCGTGGCTCTCCGTCGAGTCGGGCGCCGAGTCCGGCGCGAGTATCGTCTCACTCATCGATCAGCGAAGGCTGGAGAGGTAGGCCGCGACCGCGCGGACCTGCTCTTCGGTGAAGTTGGTCGCGGGGAAGCCTCCGCCGGTATCATTCACGCCCGGCATGAGCGCTCCCGGCTTGACGTCCTGCGGTGCGGTGATCCAGCGCACGAGGTTCTCCTCGGTGTTCTCGAGCCACCCCGCGGCGATCATCGAACGGCGTCCGAGGAGCGTGAGGTTCGGCCCGACTGCGCCCTGGGCGTTCGTGCCCTCGATGGCGTGACACGCGATGCACCCGCCGAGTCCACTCTGGAAGGTCTCGCGGCCGAGCTCGATGAGCGCGGCGCGGGGGTCGGCCGCGGCGGGCTCGCCATGTCCGGCATCCCATGCGGCGATCCACGCCTCGAATTCCTCGGGCGTCTCGACGACGACGCGCATCCCCATCAGGGAGTGGGAGGGTCCGCAGAACTCGGCGCACTGCCCCATGAAGACCCCCGTCTCCCGAGGCGTCATGAAGATCCAGTTGTACTTGCGCTCCTCCCCGGAGGGAACCGCCCGCAGCGGATTGGCGTCACGCTTGCCGCCGAGCTGGGGAACCCAGAAGGAGTGGATCACATCGGTCGACCAGATCCGGAGCGCGATCGGCTGTCCGACGGGGAGGTGGAGCTCGTTGGCGGTGCGGTACTCTCCGATCTCCGGGTAGCGGAACTCCCACCAGTACTGATGCCCGATCACATCGACGACCATCGCGTCGGGGTCGGGCGTCTGCGTGTCGAAGGTCGCCTGGATCGTCGGGATCGCGATCGCCACCACGATCAGCGCGGGGACGATCGTCCACGCGATCTCGAAACCGAGGTGCCCGTGGATCTGCTGCGGCTCCGGCCCGTCGGGGCGCTCGCGGAAGCGCACGAGGATCCAGGCCAGAACGATCCACACCACCGCCAGGATCCCCATCGACCAGAGGAAGATCTGGAAGTACAGATCCTGGATCCGGTCGGCGAAGTCGGTCGTCGGTGCAATCGAGGACTGGGGATATTCGCCGGCGCAGGCCGCAAGGAGAATAGCTCCGAGCAGTCCCGCGAATCTGGAAACTCGCATGGGCCCCTGCGTTTCCTGGGTCGTGGGTCGGGGTCGGGTGTCGACGTCAGCCGTCGAGCTCGATCGCCTCGTCGAGCAGCATGATCGGGATCCCGTCCCGGATCGGGTAGAGGCGTGCCCCGTCCATGCGGACGAGTCCCCCCTCCATCGGGACGATTTCGTCCCCGGCACGGGTACGCACGCCCGCCCCGCGCGCCTCGAGGAGGCGCGTCACCTCGTCCGCCTCGACCAGACGAAGCGATTGCTTCGTCTCGGGGCAGACGAGAATCTCCAGAAGTTCGGGATCGAGCAATGAACGAACCGGCTGCGGACGTGGTAGTGAGAGCGTCCGGAACTCGTACCCGAGCCCGAACGGGACGGGAATCTATCAGGATATCGCGTCGGAGGCGAGACTTCGCGGCGGCGCGGTGAGAGAGGAGATCGATCATGCTCGAAGCCGTCTTCGGTGCCGCCGCGCGTCCCTCCCTCCGGGCGTCGATCGGGGGGCTCGGGGTCGCGCCCGTCTTTGCGCTCGCCCTCGCCCTCGCCCTCGCGCTCGGAGGGTGCGGAGACGCCGAAGCGGGGGTGTCGTCCGACGCCGCGACCGCCGGGCCCGACGCTTCCGCGCCGCCTGGCTCCTCTCTCACCCGGGACGCCGAAGCGCGCCCCGATCGGGGCACGGCGTGGGTGATCTTCGGGGACGAGGCGGAGGCGGACACGATCTTCGCGGAGGTGGCGCGCACCGAAGCCGAGCGGGCCGAAGGGCTGATGTACCGCGAGGAGATCGCCGAAGACGCCGGGATGCTCTTCGTCTTCCCCACTCCCGCGGTCCGCTCCTTCTGGATGCAGAACACCTTCATTCCGCTCGACATCGCCTTCATGGATGTGAGCTTCCGCATCTTCGAGATCCACCCGATGGAGCCCGAGAGCACGGAGTATGTCGAGAGCGCCGGCCCGGCCCACTTCGCTCTCGAGGTCAACCGCGGATGGTTCGCCGAGCACGGGGTGGGGGTCGGCACGACGCCGCGGGTCGTCTTCGGGATCTGACGCTCCCGGAGCGCGCTCAGCCCCCGACCCCCTCCCGGAGGACGGCGGTGAGCGCGTCGATGTCGGCCTCGTCGTTGTAGAGATGCGGGCTCACCCGGAGCGCGCTCCCCCGCAGGGAGGTGTGGATCGCGCGCGACGCGAGGGTGGCGCCGAGATGAGCGAGGTCGACCCCGGCAGGCATGCGCAGCCCGAAGAGATGATCGGCGCGGAATCTCTCCTCCTCGACCCCGAAGCCGAGGTCCCGGGCGGTATCGAGGAGGGGGCGGGTAAGCCGGGCGCAATACGCCCCGATCCGATCCGCGCCCCACTCGGAGACGAGCGCGAGCGAGGCATCGAGGGCGCCGAGGAGGGCGAAGTTGGAGCGCTCGCCGACGTCGTAGCGCACCCGACCCGGAGCGTAGGCGTCGGTGTAGTCGACGAGGCCCTGGAAGTCGCGGCTCCCCTCGCGCGCGATCCACCCCTCCTCGAGCGGCACGCCGTCGGCGAAGCGCTCCCCGAGCCAGGTGAGCGCGGTCGAGTACGGCCCGAGGAGCCACTTGTAGCCGGCCGCCACCACGAGGTCGGGCTGCACCTCGTCGAGCGCGAAGGGCATCGCCCCGATCGACTGCGTGCCGTCGATGACGAGCGCCGCACCCACCTCGCGCGCCCGCGCGCCGATCGCGACGAGATCGAAGATCGTCCCGTCGGTCCAGTGAATCGTCGGGAGCGCCACGATCGCGGTGGCGGGGGTGATCGCCGCGAGGATCGCCTCATTCCAGGCGGCGCCGGGGGTGGCCGAAGGGGGGCGGGGCACCGCGTGAAGCTCCGCACCCCCCTCGCGGGCGTGACGGCGCCAGGCGTAGAGGTTGCTCGGGAACTGCTCGGCCAGCACGACGATCCGGCTCCCGGCGGACACCTCAAGATTCCGCGCCGCCGTCGCCACGGCGTAGCTGACCGAGGGGTGGATCGCGATCTCCTCCTCCCGCCCTCCCACGAGGCGCGCGAAGCGCCGCTTCACACTCTCGCTCGTCGCGAAGAAGTCGTCCGGGCCGATCGTCCACGGGGTCGCCTTGCCTCGCACGCCCGCCACTCCCGCCTCCTCGGCGACGCGCGGCAGCGGCCCCATGTAGGCACAGTTCAGGTAGTGGATATCGGCCGGAATACGAAAGTCGTCGCGGCGGCAGGTGAGAGTGCCCAGCGGATCTTTCACGGTCTTCCAAGGTTCAAGGTTGTGAGCCGGCGGATCGCTTCGAACCGAGACGTCGGATCCGCCACCCGGGGCCGGACGCTTGGAGTGCTGCCGGTCGCCGCGTTATCATGCGCATCTGCACCCCTGACACCGCACCGAGGTCCCATGTCGCTTCGAACCAACCCCGACCGAATCCTCGAAAATATCGACCGCCGCCGGAATCGCGACGACGAGATGCGTGGTGAGCGCCAGGCGGCGGGCCGTGAACTCGACACCGAGGTGCCTGCGGTCGATGCGACCACCCCCGAACGGCTCAAGCGGATCTTCGCGACGATCGAGCGCGCCTACGTGAAGGCGGCACAGAGCCAGATGCTCGGTCCGATCGCGCAGCGCTTCCAGGCGATCGGAGACCTGAACGAGCACCGGGCGCGCGGAGATGTGAGCGTGGCGGTCCGCTACCTCGATCACGACCGCCCCGAGGACTTCGGGATGGCTCCGCTCAATATCTACCCCGAGGATCTCGAGGAGGCGCGCAAGGAGTCCAAGACCTCCCGCCCCGACATCAATGCGATGCGGGTCCTGCGCCGGGAGCTTCGCAAGGGCGTGATCACGGCGTATCAGAAGGTCGAGCCGAGGCTGCGCGACGCGATGCGCGATCGGGCCGACATGGGGCATATCGAGGTCCAGGTCACGATCGATCTCCGTTCGCTCGGGGACGCGATCTGACCCACACCCCGGACGACGCATCCCCGGGGGTGCTCCTCATCTTTCTGGATGGCGTGGGGGTCGGCGAGGACGATCCGCGCCGCAACCCCTTCCTCTCCGCGCGCCTCCCCACCTTCGAGGCGCTCCTCGGCGGGGTTCCGACGCTCGCCCGGCCCGCCGTCTCGGGAGGGTTCGCCGGTCGAGTCGGCCACGCCGCGGGGGTCGACGCCACCCTGGGGGTGGAGGGCACCCCGCAGAGCGGCACGGGCCAGGCGTCCCTCCTGACCGGCCGCAACGGCGCGGCGGAGTTCGGGCGACACTTCGGTCCGTGGATCCCCACCGCGCTCCGGCCCGCGGTGCGCGACGCGAACCTCCTCGTGCGGGCGCGCGACGACGGTCACCGGGTCGCCTTCGCCAATGCGTGGCCGCGCGGGTGGACGATCGAGACCGCGGGGCGGCGCGTCGCCGGTCCGCCGCTCGCCGCCCTCGGCGCCGGCGTGCTCGATCGCCACGTCGAGCACCTCGTCTCGGGTGAGGCGCTGGCGAGCGAGATCGTGAGCGACCCGTGGATTCACACCCTCGGGCCGCCCGACCTCCCCCGCCCCACCCCCGAGTGCGCCGGTCGGATCCTCGGCCGCGTCGCCACCCCCGGCGGCGTCACCCTCTTCGCGCACTTCGCCACCGATACCGTCGGGCACGCGCGCGACCTCGCCGCCGGCGCGGCCCAGCTCGAGCGCGTCGACACCTTCCTCGCCGGCGTCCTCGCGGCCCTCCCCCCCGCGCACCCGATCGTGATCATCTCCGATCACGGCAACCTCGAGGATGTGACCACCGGGCACACCCGAAACCCCGCGCTCGGCATCGTGGTGGGAGGGGCCGCGCCGGGGGGTGAGGAGCGCGCACGGCGCGCCGCGAGCGCGCTGCGCTCGCTCACCGATCTCCCCGACGTCGTGCTCGGTCTCCTCGACTGAGCGGGGGGGCATTCGTCCCGACCGGCGCCCGATCCGACCGGCGCCCGATCCCGCCATCCCCTCGCCCGCCCGTCGCGCGCTCCGTGAGGGCATGGCTCTCACACCGCTCGCCACCGACACGCCGCCGGACGCCACCGCCGCCGCCGCTGACGCCGCCGGGACCGTCGACGCCGCAGCCGAGGCCGAGGCCGAGGCGCGCGAACTCGCGCGGCGGCTCCGCCTCCCCTGGGCGTCGCGCCCCCTCGAGACCGCGCCCGACGCCACCGAGCTCCTCCCCGCCGAGGTCGCACGACGGCATCGCGTCGTTCCGCTGCGCGCCGACGCGCGCACCCTCACCCTCGCGACCGCCACCCCCCTCGACCCCGCCCTCGACGACCTCGGCTTCCGGGTCGGCCGGAGGCTTCGCCTCGAAGTCGCCTCGTCCGCCGCGATCGAGGAGGCGCTCTCCGCGATCTACCACAACGAGATTTCGCGTCTCGCCACCCTCCTCGGAGATCGCGACGACCTCGCCGATGTGGAGGACCGCGCCACCCTCGAACGCGCGGCCCGCGCCGCCCCCCTCGTCCGTCTCGTCGATCACCTCATCGCCGAGGCCGCCCGTCTCGGCGCGAGCGACCTGCACGTCGAGCCGGGCGCCGACGCCCTCGAGGTGCGTCTCCGCGTCGACGGGGTGCTGCGCCCCACCTGGTCGCTCCCGCCCACCCTCCGTACCGCCCTCGTATCGCGACTGAAGGTCATGGCGGGGATGGATATCTCGGTCCGCCGACGCCCGCAGGACGGGGGTCTCCGCCTCCGGGCCGCCGAGCGCGAGGTCGCGCTTCGGATCTCCACCCTCCCCGCCGCGGAGGGAGAGAAGGCGGTGCTGCGCATCCTCGACCCCGAAGCCGCCCCCGTCGACCTCGAGGATCTCGGGCTCTCCCCCGAGGACGCGGGTCGCCTCCGCGCCGTCGTCGAGGCGGGGCGGGGGGTGGTGCTCGCCACCGGCCCGACCGGGAGCGGGAAGAGTTCGACGCTTCACGCCCTCCTCCACACCCTCGACCGCGTCGGGCGCAACGTCGTCACCCTCGAGGATCCGGTCGAATACCCGCTGGCCGGCGTCACGCAGGTGCAGGTCGACCCGCGCTCGGGGCTCACCTTCCCCGCCGCGCTGCGCGCCGTCCTCCGCCAGGACCCCGACGCGATCATGGTGGGCGAGATCCGCGATGCCGAGACCGCGCGGATCGCGATGGCGGCGGCGGTGACGGGCCACCTCGTCCTCTCGACCCTCCACACCACCGACGCCCCGGGCGCGCTCACGCGCCTCGTGCAGATGGGGGTGCCCGCCTACCTCGTCGCGGGCGGGGTCTCGGCGGTGGTCGGGCAGCGGCTCGCACGACGGTGCTGCAGCGGGTGCGGGGGGAGGGGTGCGAGTGCGGGGTGTGCGCGGTGCGACGGAGGGCTGCGCGGACGCACCGGGATCTTCCAGCTCCTCGTGGTGGACGACGCCCTCCGCGACGCGGTGGTGGCCGGGGCGTCGACGCCGGCGCTCCGGCGCCTCGCGCGCGACGGAGGGATGCGCTCACTCGCAGAAGACGCCCGGAGGCAGGTCGCCGAGGGCCGCACCACCGCCCACGAGATCCTCTCCGTCGTCCGCGGCGACCCCGAAGCGGGCCGCCCCTGCCCGAACTGCGCCCGGCCCACCCCCACGGGGGCCCGGGGCTGCCCCTGGTGCGGGCTCCCGACCGCGTGGCGGTGCCGCTGCGGTCGCGCCCTCGAGCCCGGGTGGGTGTACTGTCCCGAGTGTCGCGAACGCGCGCCGCCCCGGTGACGCGCCGCCCGGTGACGTGCCGCCCTGGTGACGCGCCGCCCCGGTGACGCGCGGTTGCCGCTTCCGCGGCGATCACCCCCCGGGCGTCTCGATCTCCCCGAGCCAGCGACCGTCAGCATCGAGCGCCGTCCAGGTGTAATCCCACCACCTCGCGTCATCCTGCCCGGGCGCGCCCGAGAGCGTCGACGCCAGACCGGCGAGGTCTTCGGGCCAGTGACGCAGCCAGATGCGGCCTTCCATTCGGACCGACGTTCACCCGCTGTCGAGTGCCTCGCGAGCGCGTGCCTCGATCGCCCACGGGATGTCGCGATCGTGGCGCCAGTGGGTGATGGGGCCGGGCCAGGGGGAGGACGACGCGGTCTTCATCGGCGACGGCAGCGACGCCGGGAGCGTCGGCGAACCGGAGGTCACCGGCCCGCCGTTCCGCAGCCTCTCTCTTCGCGGCAGTCCCCTCGGCGGCACCTTCCTCGGCGGCATCTCGCTCGGCGGCATCCCCCTGCGCGGCGCGTCGAAGACCGCGCGCCCCCTCCGGTCGAAGAAGACGACGCGCCCCTCGCGATCGAGACACACCCGCATCCCGCCCTCGTGTACCGCGCGGTGATGCCGTCGGCAGAGGAGCACGAGGTTTTGCAGATCGGTCCGCCCCCCGTCGGCCCAGTGCACGATGTGGTGCGCGTCGGTAAAGCGGCAGGCGCAGCCGGGAAAACGGCATCCCCGGTCCCGGAGTTCGAGCGCGCGGCGCAGCGCGGGTGAGACGGTGCGCGTGCGGCGGCCGA
>JAVVEY010000072.1:0-14168 GCA_032250675.1 Longimicrobiales bacterium
GTTCAGGCCGGGTCGAGGAGTTCGGCGTGCGCGAGCGCTCCGGCGAGGCGCGAGAGGGTGTCGGGACGGACCGGTGCGAGGGGAGGGCGCAGGCGCGCATCGATGAGTCCCATCCGGGCCATCGCCGCCTTGACCGGTCCGGGGTTCGATTCGAGGAAGTTGGCGCGGATGAGCGGGAGGAGGCGGTAGAGATGATGGCGCGCCCGGGCGAGATCTCCACCTCGGGCCGCGGCGATCATCTGCGTGGTCCCGGCGGGGTCTTCGTTCGCCACGACCGAGATGAGGCCGTCGCCGCCGACGGCGCACTCCGCCACCGCCAGCTCGTCGTCTCCCGAGAGGACGGCGAACCCCTCGGGACGCCTCTCCACGATCGCCTGGAACTGCGCGAGATCACCGGCAGCTTCCTTGACGCCGCAGATCGACGGGACCGCACCGTGCACCTCGAAGAGCGCCGCGGGCGTCAGGTTGGCGCCGGTGCGACCCGGCACATTGTAGAGGACGATCGGGAGTCCCGCTCGGGCCACGGCGGCGTAGTGCAGCTTGAGCCCGTCGACCGAGGGCTTGTTGTAGTACGGCGTCACGACGAGGACGCCATCCGCCCCCACCCCCGCCGCTCCCCGGGCGAGCTCCGCCGCCACCGCGGTCGAATTGGCACCCGCGCCGGCGAGCACGGGCACGCGTCCCGCCGCGACCTCGACGGTGCGTCGGATCACCTCCGCCTGTTCCTCCGGGTCGAGCGTCGCGCTCTCCCCCGTGGTGCCACACGGCACGAGGAAGTCCACACCCCCGGCGAGCGCGCGCTCGACCAGCCGCGCGTGCGCATCGAGGTCGACCTCTCCCGAGGCGAGGAAGGGGGTGACGAGTGCGGGGCCGGTCCCGCGGAAGGGGGTGTCGCTCATCAGCGATCCGGGGGAGGGAGGAGCGCGTCGATCATCTCGTCGAGGGTGTACACACCACGCCGGCCACGGAGCCATTCGGCCGCCCGGATCGCGCCCCGCGCGAATCCGTCACGTCCGAGGGCGCGGTGGGTGAGCTCGAGGATGTCGTCCGGGCCGGAGGCGCGGAGCGTGTGGGTACCCGGCACGTCGCCTTCACGGACGCATCGGATCGGGAGGCGCTCCTTCGTCGAGGGGACGACGTCGGTCCGGTGGCCGTCCCCGCTTCCGGGTGCCTCCGCGCCGGCGCCCCTCGAGATCTCGTCGGCCGTCACGAGCTCCGCCGCCCAGCGCCCGATTCGATCGACCCGTTCGACCACCGAGGAGGCGAGCCATCGGGCGGTGCCGGAGGGGTGATCGATCTTGCGCGTGTGGTGCGTTTCCTCGAGCTCGATGGCGTAGTCGGGGACGGCGTCGAGGAGGGTGGCGGCGCGCCGGACGATCCGCTCGAAGATCGCGACCCCGATCGAGAGATTCGGGGCGTGGAGGAGCGCGCCATCGACCTCCCGGATGTGCGCCGCCACCGCCGCGAAGTCGTCGTCCCACCCCGTCGAGCCGGAGACCACGGGGAGCCCCGCCGACGTCGCCTCGCGAATGCGTGTCGGCGCTCCCGACGGGCCGGCGAACTCGATCGCCACCTCCGCCTCTCCCGCCTCGGTCACCCGCGGATCGGCTCGACCCACGCGCGCCATCACCTCGTGTCCCGCCTCGAGCGCGAGACGTTCCACGGTGCGTCCCATCGCGCCGTATCCGATCAGGAGGAGCTTCATCCGGTGCTCCGCGAGATCTCCGTGTGCCCCATCCGGCCCTCGATCAGGACGAGGTGAAGTCGGCGGACCAGAGCCTCGGCTTCGATGTCGTCGACGAGGAAGGAGAGGCTCGAATCGGTCGCCTGGGAGATCAGGTGCACCGAGGTGAAGGCCACCGTCTGGAAGACGCGGGCCGCGAAGCCCGGCTCCCGGAGGAGGCCGCGCCCGACGACGGTGATCGTCGCGAGTCCCCTCCGGACCTCGACCTCGGCGACCTCGTCCAGTTCCGCGGCGAGCGGGTCGAGGTCGGCGTCCTCGTCGAGGGTGAATGCGGTCGAGGTGTGCGAGGTCGCGACGAGGTCCACCGGGGTGCGATGACGGGTGAGGATCCCGAAGACGCGGGCGAGAAATCCGTACTCGATCGCGCTGGGGCGTGAGCGTACCTGGATCAGCGCGACGGCGCGCTTGCACGCCACCGAGGCGATGTCGGGGCCACCCCACCGTTCGGGGAGGATGAGGGTGCCGGGGCGTTCGGGGGCGAAGGTGCTCCGGATGCGCACCGGGACCCGGTGTGCCACGGCGTGCTTCGCGGCTCCGGCGTGGATCACCTGCGCGCCGAACCAGGCGAGCTCGACGGCCTCCTCGAAGCCGACGACCTCGAGCGACCGTGGCCGCTCGACCCAACGCGGATCGCCCGAGAGGATCCCGTCCACATCGGTCCAGATATGCACCGCCGAGCTGTCGAGCGCCGCGCCGAGGAGTGTCGCCGTGAGATCGGAGCCCCCGCGTCCGAGTGTGGTCGTCCGTCCCTCGGCGTCGGCACCGATGAAGCCCTGCACCACCGCAACCGTCCCCGCCCGGACCCCCGCGAGCACCTCGGCGCCGGCGGCGATCGCGTCGAGGATCGGCGCGGCCGCACCGAAGTGGTCGTCGGTCCGGATCACCCCGCGCGCGTCGACCCGCTCCGCCCGCACCCCCGCGTCGTCGAGCGCCGCCTCGAGAAGGCGGACCGAGACGTCTTCCCCGAGCGCGAGGAGGGCGTCGCGGGCGGCCGGATCGGTCGCCTCCTCCGCCCCGAGTTGGGCGATTCGCCGGTCGATCACCTCGTCGATCTCGTCCACGAGGGCGCTCCCCCCGAGGTCGTCGGCGATCGTCTTCATCCGGCTCCGGAGATCGGCGAGGTCGAGTGCCGCGATGGCGCCCGCTCCAGGGCACGTGAGCGCGAGGAGCGCCTCGGTGACGCCCGCGGGCGCGGAGGCGACCACCACGACCGGCTCGGGAGCCTCGGCCACGAGCGCCGCCACGGCACGCACGCGCGCGGCGTCCCTCAGCGAGGTCCCGCCGAACTTCCAGACGGAGGGACCGCTCACGCCGGCACCCCCGGGATGCGTTCGCGGACCCGCGCGAGCTCTGCGTTCGCCACCGCGGCGCCCGCAGCCCCCCGCTCGAGGTTGTGGGCGAGCGCGACGAAGCGCACCCCCATCACCGCGCATCGCCGGATCCGCCCCACCGTGATCGCCATCCCTCCCTCCGCGCTCCGATCGAGGCGGGGTTGCGGGCGGAGGTCGTCGTCCGTCACGCGGAGGTGCGCGCCGACGAGCGTCGGGCACTCCGCGGCGGCTCCGGTCGTGGCGGGCTCGAGGAGTGCCGCGCGGACCTCGCCGGGGCTCGGGTCGCCCGAGAGGCGCACCGCCACGTCGACGAGGTGCCCGTGCAGCACGGGCACGCGCGTGGTGGTCGCGGAGACCGGGAAGCGGGCCGACACGATCGACCCGCCCTCGATCCACCCGAGGAGCTTCGCGGGTTCACATTCCACCTTCTCTTCCTCGCCGGGGATCGAGGGGAGGAGGTTGTCGGTGAGTTCGAGAACCGTGGGTCCGCGCGACCCCGCCCCCGACACCGCCTGGAAGGTCGTCACCGAGACCGCCTCCACTCCGAAGGCGTGATGCAGGCGCGCGAGGGGCGGCACGAAGGTCGCGACGGAGCAGTTCGGGTTCGTCACGATCCCCCCCTCTCTCCCGATCAGATCGAGGTGGTCCGGATTGACATCCGGGAGGACGAGCGGGATCGACGGGTCGTCCCGGAAGGCGGAGGCGTTGCTCACCACGAGGTGCCCCGCGGCGGCGAGGCGGGGCTCGGTCTCCCGGGCCACCCGCGCGGGGAGCGCCGAGATGAGGAGGGGGACCGACCACGCGCCCTCGAGCGCGCGGACTCCGCCTCGAATCGCACGGGACGTTCCGGGGTCGATCCCCGACTCCTCGATCGCCCGGATCCGGAGGGCGTCGAGCGACGCTCCCACCGAACGCTCCGAAGCCCCCGCCTCGACGACCTCGAACCAGGGGTGTGCAGAGAGGCGAGCGAGGACGCGCCGACCGACGAGTCCGGTCACGCCGAGGATTCCGACGGGGATGCGAGAGGACATCGGTGGAGGGGGTTGGAGAGGCGTCGAGTTCAGAATGTAGCACGAATCATACCCGATCCGCCGCACGCGCCCCGCGCGGCGGATCAGAATGACAGATCGCGCCCCCGGAATCTGTCAGTCCGGCAGACGTACAGGCCCGGTAACCACTTGGGGGCGTTCACTTTGGCAGAAGCGAGAGCTTCACGACAGGCACGTGGATTGCACCGGAGGTGAGGGTGAAGATCGAGGCCGACTCCCTCCGGCCCGAGCGATAGATCGTACCGGTCGAATGATCGGTGCGAGCAGATCGGATACGTCAACCCAGACTCAGGAGGAATGCACCATGGCCATCACGCGCTGGTCGTACCGTAACCCCTGGCAGGAGCTCGATACGCTGAGCAACCGGCTCCAGGCCGCCTTCGACTCCACGCTCCCCGACTCCGCGAATGGGGGGACGTGGAACCCCTCGGTCAATATCGAGGAGACGCCCGAGGCGCTCTACCTGACGGCCGAGCTCCCCGGCGTGCGCGAGGAGGATGTCGAGCTCGAGGTCGAGAACAACATCCTCACCCTTCGGGGAGAGAAGGCCGAGACGCGCAACGAGAAGGTCGACCGGTTCCACCTCTATGAGCGGCGTTCGGGGAGCTTCCATCGCTCCTTCACCCTGCCGCGTACCGTGGTCGCCGACGAGATCCAGGCGGAGTACGCCGATGGCGTGCTGCACGTGACGCTGCCGAAGGCCCCGGAGGCCAAGAGTCGCAAGATCGAGATCGGACGCTCGATCCCGGAAGGCTCCACCTCGCGCACGGAGGTCGGAGCGACGGCTGCCTCGGAGGCGTGAACCCACGCGGCGCGCGGGCCGGCCGGGAGGCCGGCCCCGACGCCGCGGCGAGAGACGCTGCGGCGGGGTCGGGCACGCCTCGCCTACCGCACCGGACCCGCGACCTCGACGCGCTCGAGGAGGCGGGTGAGGAGTGTCGGCGAGGCGGCTGCGGCCACACTCCCCGCGGCGAGGTCGAGCGGCGTCCCGTCGGTGCGGGCGACCACCCCACCCGCCTCCTCCACGATCACGAGCCCCGCCGCGAAGTCCCACGAGTGGAGTGAGCCTTCCCAGAACCCCTCGAACCGCCCGTCGGCGACGAAGCAGAGGTCGATCGCCGCGGCGCCGGCCCGGCGCACCTGCGCACCCGCCGAGAGGACGCGCCCGAGCTGATTCCCGTAGGTGTCGAGTTCTTCCTGCGCCTTGAAGGGAAAGCCGGTGCCGATGAGCGCCCCTTCGAGGGTGTCGCGGGGCGAGACGCACGCCGGGTGGCCGTTGACGAAGGCACCCCCATCGCGCCGTGCCCACCACCGCATCCCGAGTGCGTGCGCGGTGACGGCCCCGGCCATGACCTGACCCGAGATCGCCACCGCGACCGAGGCGGCGAAGAAGGGGTGGCCGTGCAGGAAGTTGGCGGTGCCGTCGAGGGGATCGACGATCCAGATCGGCGTCGCGTCGTCGGGGAGCGCGGTGGTGGCTTCGTCTCCCTCCTCGGCGAGGATCGCGTGGTCGGGGTGATGCCGACGGATCACGTCGAGCGCCGCCTCCTGCGCGGCGAGGTCCACCTCCGAGACGAAGTCGGCGAATCGCTTCCACGCGGCGTCCGCGACCCCGATCCGACCACTCCGTTCCGCGTGGACGATAGCTGCCTCTTCGGCCGCTTCCCGCGCCGTCAGGAGCCAGTCCTCGAGCTGGGATCGTGAAGGGAGGTCGGACATCGGAGTGCGGGAGGCGGGGTGGGATCGAATCGGTGGCCACGCTAACTTATCGTGCCTGATGGGGCGGTGCAGAGACCGCGGGGCCTTCGAGTGACGCCACGCCTCCCGAGCGCGGCCCCGAGCCCGCGTCGACCCTCCCCGATTTCCTCCCGGAGACGCCACGATGTCGGACGAGTCACCGAAGCGCAGACGTATCTTCTCGGGCATGCAGCCCAGTGGTGAGGCCCACCTGGGCAACTACCTGGGTGCGCTCCGCCGGTGGGTGGAACTCCAGGATGAGTACGAGTCGATCTTCTGCATCGTCGATGATCACGCGATCACCGCGGGGGGCGATCCGCGCGCGCTGCCGCGTGCGATCTACGACCTCGCCGTGAGTTTTCTCGCCGTCGGGCTCGATCCCGACCGTTCCACGATCTTCGTGCAGTCCGACGTCCCCGAGCACACCGAACTCGCCTGGCTCCTCAACGCCGTCACGCCGATCGGTGACCTCGAGCGCATGACGCAGTACAAGGACAAGTCGCAGCGCTTCGAATCGGTCCCGGCGGGGATCCTCAACTACCCGATCCTCCAGGCCGCCGACATCCTCCTCTACAAGGCCGAGGTCGTTCCGGTCGGCGAGGATCAGAAGCAGCACCTCGAGCTCACACGCGACATCGCGCGCAAGTGGAACGCCGCCTATTGCGAGGGCTTCTTCCCTGAACCCGAACCGCTGATCGGTGAGGCGGGCCGCATCCTCGGGCTCGACGGCGAGGCCAAGATGAGCAAGTCGCTCGGAAACACCGTGCCGATCCTCGCCGAGCCCGACGAGATCCACGCGAAGATCCGTACCGCGGTCACCGACCCGCAGCGGGTACGACGCGACGATCCCGGGCGTCCCGAGGTCTGCAACGTCTTCACCCTCCACGGGCACCTCACCGACCCCGACCGCCTCGCCGATATCGCGGCGCAGTGCCGGGCCGCCACGCGCGGGTGCGTCGAGTGCAAGGGGATTCTCGCCGAATCGATCGCCGAGACCTTCGCGCCGATGCGCGCGCGCGCCGCCGAGCTCGATGCCGACCCGGGCGAGGTGCGTGCGATCCTCGACGCGGGTGCACGCCGGGCCCGCGTGATCGCGCGCGAGACGCTCGACGCGGTCCGTCGGGAGATGGGTCTCGACTGGCGCAGCGCGATCTCATGAGCGCGGTGTGGAGTACGAGAGGTGGCGCACACGCGTGCCGGTCCCCACACTTCCCGCCGGCACTCGCTTCGCCCACAGGCCTCACGACCCCAAGCCGATGACCGAGATCTTCAAGGCCGCGATCCAGCGCGGCGCGTCCGATATCCACATCAAGTCGGGTGACATGGTGCGCGCCCGGATCAATGGCCGGCTCCTCCCGCTGACCGAGCAGCGGGTGAGCGCCGAACAGGTGAAGGCGCTCGCGCGCAAGTTGATGCCGGAGGACGCACCGGAACGCGATCACCTCGACTCGATCTACGACTACGACTGTTCGTGGGGACTCCCCGGACTGGGTCGATTTCGGGTGAATATCCTGCGCCAGCGCGGGAGCTTCATGATCGTCATGCGGGTCATCCCGATCGATGTGCCCTCGATCGACGAGCTCGGCCTTCCCGAGGTTCTCAAGACGATCGCGGATCACGAGCGCGGTCTCATCCTCGTCACCGGTGTGACGGGGTCGGGGAAGAGTTCGACGGTGGCCGCGATCATCCGCGCGATCAACGAGGTCAAACCCTTTCACGTCGTCACCCTCGAGAATCCGATCGAGTTCCTGCACCGGGACCAGAAGGCGTCGATCACGCAGCGCGACATCGGATCCGACACCGACTCCTTCCAGAGTGGGTTGCGCGCCGCGCTGCGGCAGGACCCCGACGTCATCCTGATCGGCGAGATGCGCGACAAGGACACGATCGACACCGCCCTCAAGGCGGCCGAGACGGGCCACCTCGTGATCTCGACGGTGCATACGAAGAACGCTGTGCAGACGGTCTCCCGCCTCATCGCCGTCTTCGATCCCGCCGAGCAGGAGATGATTCGGATCCGCCTCTCCGAGACGCTTCAGGCGATCATCTCGCAGCGCCTGATTCCGCGCGGGAGCGGCAAGGGGCGCGTGGCCGCCGTAGAGGTGATGCGTGTCACCGGGACGATCCGCGACTGCATCAAGGACAAGGATCGCGTCGAGGAGATCGCCGACCTCATCGAGGAGGGACGGGATCAGTACGGGTCGCAGTCGTTCGATCAGCACCTCATGCAGCTGGTGCGAGCGGGCGAGGTCGACTTCAAGATCGCCCAGGCGGCGGCCAACAACCCCGCCGACTTCGATCTCAAGATGAACACCTTCGGGAGCGCCAACGAGACGCACGGGGGGCCGGGAGAACAGAACATGTCCGACGAGATGAATGCGATCTACGGGGGGAGCTGAGATGGGAGGTGTCGAGGGAATCCTGATCCCGACCACCACCCCCTTCGATCGCGAGGGTGAGCTCGACCTCGATGCCCTTCGATCGAATATCGAGCACTTCGCCACCACGCCCGTCTCGGGCTTCCTGATCGGGGGATCGACGGGCGAGGCGGTGCTCCTCGATCCCGACGAACGGGTGGCGTGCCTGCGCGTGGCCCGTGAAGCCGCCTCCGGACGCACCCTCATCGCGGGTACGGGCGCGGAATCGCTGCGCGCCACCCTCGCCCTGACGCGGTCGGCGGCCGAGGCGGGGGCCGATGCCGTCCTGGTGCAGCCCCCCGCCTTCTACACCGGAGCGATGAACGCCGATGCGCTCATCGAACACTACCTCGCCGTCGCGGACGCCTCGCCGCTGCCGGTGCTCGTCTACCAGGTGCCCCCGAAGTTCGCGACCCTCGTCTTCCCGGACGAGGTGATCGCGCGACTCGCCGAGCACCCCCGGATCGTGGGGCTGAAGGATTCGCGCGGGGAGAAGGAGGGACTCGAGCGGTGGCTCGATCTGACGCCGGCGGAGTTCAGCGTCTTCGTCGGCAATGGCGCGCTCCTCTTCGATGCACTCTGCGCCGGCGCGGTCGGGGGGATCCTGGGGGTTGCCAACCTCGTGCCGCGCGCCTGTGCGGAGCTCCTCATCGCCTTCCGGGAGGGGCGACTCGACGATGCCCGGGCGCTCCTCGAGGTCATCGCGCCGCTCCACCGCGGGATCGTGGGCGGGATGGGCGTGCCGGGGGTCAAGGCCGCCCTCGACCGTCTCGGTCTCGAGGGAGGTCCCCCGCGGCCCCCACTGCGGCGCCTCCCCGAGTCGCGCCACGCCGAGCTCGAGGCGCTGCTGTCCGGGATCGGCGAGGCGCATCGCTGAGCGCGTGCCGCCGCCTCCGTTGACGCACCCCGGGACCCGGCCTAGCTTTTCCTCAAGGATGCATCAGAGAACCCGCGCCCCCGCCCGGTGCGCGGGTTTTTCATTCCCGCCCGCCGCGGCGATCGCCGGGGTGAGACGCTCACATCGAAGGCCCGAGAGGGGATCGAAGCATGGCTGAAGAGGGCCGCTGCACCGTCATCGTCGGCTGCCAGTGGGGCGACGAGGGCAAGGGGAAGATCGTCGACGTGCTCGCCGAGGATGTCGATATCGTCGCCCGGTACCAGGGAGGCGCGAACGCCGGGCACACTGTCCACGTCGACGACGATGAATTCATCCTTCACCAGATCCCCTCGGGCGTCCTGCACGAGGGCAAACGGTGCCTCCTCGGCAACGGCGTCGTCCTCGATCTCCTCCAGTTCTTCGAGGAGTACGACGCCCTCGCGGAGCGCGGCATCGACCTCGTCACGCGGGTGGGGGTGAGCGCGCGGGCACACCTCCTCATGCCGTGGCACCGCGTGCTCGACAAGGCGGTCGAAGCGCGATCGTCCGAGAAGATCGGGACGACGGGGCGGGGGATCGGGCCTGCGTACGAGGACAAGGCGGGACGACGGGGAATCCGTGTGGCCGACATCGGCAACGCCGAACGCTTCGAGCGGCTCGTCGGCGAGGGGATCGAGCGGGCACGGGCGCGCCTCGCCACCCTCGAGCGAGAGGAGGAGAGCGCGCTCGAGGCGGCCGTGACCCGCACCCTCGGTCTTCGCGATCGCCTCATCGCTCTCGCGACCGACACCGGCGCCGAGATCGTGACGGCGCTCGATCGGGGCCAGGCGGTCCTCCTCGAGGGGGCGCAGGGCACCGCCCTCGACCTCGACCACGGCACCTACCCCTTCGTGACCTCCTCCAATACGACGGCTGCGGGTGCCGCCACCGGGGTGGGGATCGGCCCGACGCGCATCACCGAGGTGATCGGGGTGGTCAAGGCGTACACGACGCGGGTGGGCAACGGACCCCTCCCGACCGGCTTCGGTCCGGAGATGGATGCGCGGATGCGCGAGCTGGGTGGCGAGTTCGGTGCCACCACAGGGCGGCCGCGTCGGTGCGGGTGGTTCGACGCGGTGCTTGCGCGCTTCGCCGCGCGCGTCAATGGTCTGACCGGTCTGGCCGTCACCAAGCTCGATGTGCTCGACACCCTCCCCGAGGTCTCGATCGGGCTGGAGTATTGCATCGAGGGCGATGCGTGCACGCGCGAGTTCCCGGCCGACACCTCCTCCCTCGACCGCCTCGAACCGAAGTACGAGACGCTTCCGGGGTGGGAGGAGGATACCTCCGGGTGTCGCACCCTCCGGGATCTCCCGCGCAACGCGCGCGCCTACCTCGACCGGATCGAGGAGGTGACGGGTACCCCGATCCGTATGGTGTCGGTCGGAACCCGGCGGAGCCAGATCATCCACGTCGACTAGGCGGAACAGCCCCACCTTCATCGTCGGCGCGCGTGGCCGTAGCTTGAGGCGATGGCGTTGTCGCGCCGCGCTGAAGCCGGCGCCGTGGCGATACCGACGCGGCTCGCCCCCCTTCTGCAACACCCCTGGAGGACTCGAGATGTTCGACGAACTCGGCACGCGACTCGACGCCGCGCTCGGGAAGTTCCGTCAGCGGGGTGTGCTCACCGAGCCGATGATCCGCGACGGATTGCGGGAGGTGCGCCGGGTGCTTCTCGAAGCCGACGTCAACTTCCAGGTCACGCGCGACTTCCTCGCGCGCGTCCAGGAGCGCGCCCTCGGCGAAGATGTCGTGAAGGCGGTCCAGCCCGGGCAGCAGATCGTCAAGATCGTGCACGACGAGCTCGCCGTGCTCCTCGGCGACGGCGAGGTGACGATCGCGTGGGCATCCACACCGCCCACCGTCGTGCTCGTCGTGGGGCTCCAGGGTGCCGGAAAGACGACTTCGGCAGCCAAGCTTGCGCGACGCTGGGCGCGAGAGGGCCGCTCCCCGATGCTGGCCGCATGCGACCTTCAGCGCCCGGCCGCGATCGAGCAGCTCCGCACGCTCGGTGAGCAGATCGGGGTGCCGGTGCATTCGGGCGAGTTCGGGGGTGACCCGGTGGCGACGGCGCGCGGCGCGATGGCCGCCGCCGCGGAGGAGGGGTGCGACGTCCTGATCGTCGATTCGGCAGGGCGCCTGCAGATCGACGAGCCGCTCATGGACGAGCTTGGCCGGATGCGCGACGAGCTCCGGCCGCACGAGATCTTCCTCGTCGCCGATGCGATGACGGGGCAGGAGGCGGTGAAGATCGCCGAAGGCTTCGATGCCGCGCTCGAGATCTCGGGTGTGGTCCTCACCAAGATGGATGGGGATGCACGCGGGGGTGCGGCGCTCTCGATTCGAGGCGTCACGGGGAGACCGATCAAGTTCATCGGGGTGGGGGAGGGGGTCGACGCCCTCGAGGAAGCCGATCCCACACGACTCGCCGGACGCATCCTGCAGATGGGCGATGTCGTCGGGCTCGTCGAGCGCGCGCAGCAGACGATCGAGGTCGAGGAGCAGGCTGCACTCGAGGAGAAGATGCTCGGCGGGGGGAAGTTCACCCTCGAGGACTTCCTCGTCGCGATGCGGCAGGTGCAGCGGATGGGCCCCCTCGATCAGCTCCTCAAGCTGATCCCCGGAGCGAAGAAGCTGAAGATCCCGGCCGCGAGCCTCGATCCGAAGCGGATGAAGCATGTCGAGGCGATCATCCTCTCGATGACACCCGAGGAACGCGAGAACCCGAAGGTGATCCGGGGATCGCGTCGCGCGCGCATCGCCCGCGGCTCGGGCCGCCCCGTCTCCGAGGTGAACCGCCTCCTGAAGCAGTTCCGGGAGATGCAGGGCTTCATGAAGCAGATGAAGGGGATGATGGGGGGCGGGATGATGGGGCGGATGCTGGGTGGGGGGATGCCCTTCAACCGCTCGTGACCTCGTCGTAGACGACGCCGAGGTTGCGCGAGGGATCGCCCTCGACCTCGGCGAGCGCGTCGGGTCTCAGCGCCTGCACCTCCTCCTTCGTGCGCCCCTCCGCCACCGCCGCCTCCACCGCGTCGCGAAGCACTCCGAAGTACTCGTACTGTCGCTGCAGTCCCTCCCGGTCGACGATCGCGCCGTGCCCCGAGACGACGACGGTCTCCGCGTCGCACAGCTCGATCATGGCGCGCACCGATCGTTGCCACCCCTCCGAGTCGACGCCCCCATTCTGATCCATGAAGCCGTGCCGTCCCACGAAGAGGAGGTCTCCGGTGTGAATCACATTCGCATCGGGGAGGTGCAGGAAGAGATCGTTGTCGGTGTGTCCGTGTCCCACGTGGCGGAGGTGGACGACGCGCCGGCCCACCCGGAGTTCGCGCTCGTTCTCGATCGTCTCGTTGGGCGCGATCTGATCCGGAGAGGCCTGCGCGAGTGCTTCGCGCTCGCGCTCGAGGTCGGCGAGGACGGCGGCGGGCGCGCTCCCTCCCTCACGCAGCTGCGCGATCGTGCGATCGATGCGCGCGCCCGAGGAGGCCACGAGGGCGTCGGCCTGCGCGCGGATGCGCCCCGCCGCCTTCGAGTTCGCGAGGAGCGGGAGGTCGCGGGCGAAGGCGATATTGCCGCCGGTGTGGTCTCCGTGGTGGTGCGTATTCACGGCCCGGGTGACCCGCGCGCCGAACGCCTCCGCTTCACGCCGCAGCGTGTGCCCCAAGCCGAGGTTCTTCGCGTCCGAGATGAGCGCCTCTCCGCCGTCCGAAAGGAGGAGCACATTTCCTCCGCCCCCGATCGCGGCCCGGATCCCCGGCGCGATCTCGTGCCAGGTGAAGAAGCTCTCCTGACCGCGGCCTGCGCGGAGAGGGTGAGGGAGCGCGAGGCCGGCGGCACCCGTGAGCAGCAGTCGAGTGAACTCTCTGCGATCGAGCATGAAACACCTCGTTGGACCGGAAGCGGAACCCCCAATCGGGGCCGGGACTTGAAAAAGGTGATACCATTCGGTGCGAGAAGGCCAGACCCCGCTCGCCCGACACGATCCCCCCGATCTGAATCCGCATGCGATCCGCAATCCTCCTCTTCGCCCTTGCACTCCTCTCGGTGTCGCCCCTCTCCGGGCAGGTGGAGCGCGGCGATCCGATCCCTCTCAGCCAGCACGCTCGCGTGAAGCAGGCTGTGGCGTGGGCGTCGATCGATCTCGAGTACCGTCGCCCGGTGGCGCGCGGGCGCGAGCTCTTCGGATCACTCATCCCCTGGGACGAGGCGTGGACGCCGGCAGCCGATTCCGCCGTGGTCTTCACGACCAGCGCGCCGCTGACGGTCGCGGGGGAGCCCCTCGCCGCCGGGAGTTACTCGCTCTGGCTGATCCCGCGTGAAGCGGGTCCGTGGACCGTGATCTTCTCGCGGAATGCCCGTGTTTTTCACGGACCCTACCCGGGTCCGCGTCGCGACGCCCTCCGGGTGGAGGTGGAGCCGAAGAGGGGGGAACACGTCGAGTCGGTCCTCTTCCTCTTCCCGTGGGCGGAGGGCCCCGAGACCGAATTGCACTTCCGATGGGGAGAGACGCTTCTGCCCATTCCCATAACGGTACGGTAGGACTACCTTTTCAGGCTCCCCGTCGTGCGTTGATGCCGTACGGGGGTTCGAACCGATCAGCCGCGTGCCGGAGCTTCGCGTATGAAAGCGTTCTGCGCACAGGCAGGCCAGACCCTGAAGACATGTCCGTAAAGATTCGCCTCAAGCGCATGGGTCGGAAGAGGGCGCCGCACTACCGCGTCGTCGTCGCCGATTCCGCCTTTCCCCGCGACGGTCGTTTTGTCGAAACGCTCGGCTACTACAAGCCGCTTTCGACCCCGGCTCGCCTCGTCCTCGACCTCGACCGCGTCGACTTCTGGGTGGACCGGGGAGCGACCCCTTCGAATACGGTGAAGTCGCTGATCGGTCGAGCTCGTGCGGGTGGCGACGAAATCGTCGCGCTCGGCGAGGCCGACAGCGAGGAGCGCAGGAAGCAGGCCGCCGAGGAGC
>JAVVEY010000073.1:0-14079 GCA_032250675.1 Longimicrobiales bacterium
CCGGGGACCCCCTGCTCCCAAAGCAGGTGCGCTACCGGACTGCGCCACGCCCCGTACCGGCCCGAAAGATAGCGATACGAGGCCGGTCGAACACGGGAGGGGAAAGACGATCTCTCACTCGACGATCCCGCCCGCCTCATCCGCCCATCGACGGAGGTACTCGAAGGGATAGATCCCGGTGGAGTGTCCGTCCGACCAGACGAATCGGAGCGCATACCGTCCCACCCGGTGAATCGCGGTCGGGTAGACGTCCGGCGACACCATCTCGGGTACGAGGATCCGTTCTCCCGTGCGTTCGTCCACGCACCCGGCGCACGGACAGCGGAGACGAAGGGGGCGCGGTGCGAATTCCGAGACCGCGCCGTCCTGCCAGCGGATGTGGAGGCGTGTCCCGTCGGCATTCGGCCTCACCTCGTCCGGAAGGATCGATGCCTTCTTCATCGTCCTCCCTCAGTCGCGACGTACGTCATCTCGAGCCTCCGCGAGATCGCGCTGCAGATACGGGACGATCGCACGGAAGGCCCGACCTCGATGACTCCGGGCATGCTTCTGGTCGGGTCGCGCCTCTCCGAAGGTGCATCCCAGGGTGGGAACGAAGAAGAGGGGGTCATATCCGAAGCCAAAGGACCCGGATGGGACTTCAGCGATCCGTCCTTCCACCTCGCCGCGCACGACATCCTCCCGACCGCCCGGGGCGATCCAGGCCACGACGCAGAGATACCGGGCCCGGCGTCTTTCTTCCGGGACTCCACGCAGGGCGTGCAGGAGGTGCTCGTTGTTGGCCTGGTCGAGAGTGGTCCCGGTGACCTCTCCCGAGCGTGCAGCGGGGGAGTACCGCTTCGAGTGCACCCCCGGCGCCCCACCCAGGGCGTCGACCACGAGTCCCGAATCATCCGACAGCGTCGGGAGACCGGTGAGGCGATGGAAGTGGCGCGCCTTCGAGAGCGCATTCTCCTCGAAGCTCTCCCACGGCTCGAGCTCGTCCTCCTCCGCTGCCGGCGGGATCCCGAGGTCACCCGGCCCGACGACGTCGAGGTCGAGTCCGGCCTCGCGGAGGATCTCGCGAATCTCGGCGAGCTTGTGCTCGCTTCGGGTCCCGACGACGACCCGCCTCATCGAGGAGGGAGCGGAAGATCGAGGACC
Organism: Longimicrobiales bacterium; assembly: GCA_032250675.1. Taxonomy (GTDB): domain Bacteria; phylum Gemmatimonadota; class Gemmatimonadetes; order Longimicrobiales; family Gaopeijiaceae; genus Gaopeijia. The sequence goes on from JAVVEY010000073.1 coordinate 1,144, forward strand.
TCGCGTTGCCCTTCCACCAGCGTCTCGATGCCCTCGAGCGCGCGCGTCACGAGCTGATCGAGTTGGTCCCGACGGAAGGGGTCGCCTTCTGCCGTGCCCTGGACCTCCACGAGGTCCCCCATCCCCGTGGCGACGACATTCATATCAACCTGGGCGGAGGAGTCTTCCGCGTAGTCGAGATCCAGGAGGATCTCTCCCTCGACGATCCCGACCGATACCGCGGCCACGAGATCGCGTATCGGGTGCGCGTCGATGTCGCCCGATTCCACGAGTCGACGACACGCGAGGTGGAGCGCCACGCAGGCGCCCGTCACGCTCGCGGTGCGGGTCCCGCCATCCGCCTGGAGGACGTCGCAGTCGAGAACGATCGAGCGCTCGCCCAGCGCGGCGAGATCCGTGACCGAGCGCAGCGAACGTCCGATGAGGCGCTCGATCTCGCGCGTGCGTCCCTTCACTTCCCCCCGTTCACGGCGGCTACGGGTGTGCGTCGCTCGCGGGAGCATGGCGTATTCGGCCGTGACCCACCCCTTCCCCGATCCGGCGCGCCACTCCGGCACGCCGTCCTCGACCGACGCGACACAGAGCACGCGAGTCTCTCCGGTCGAGATGAGGCACGAGCCTTCCGCGTAGGGGGCGGTGTCGAGTTCGATCTGCAGAGGGCGAAGAGCGTCAGGGGGGCGGTCACGCACGGGAGGGTCCGGTCTGGAGGAGGTCATCGATGAGGACGACGAGGTGGAGTTCAGTGGCCCGATCCTCGCGATGCCACGATGCGAGGACGCGATCGGACGAGGCAGGAGAGGGCACCCCGGAGGCTACCAATTCGACTGAGCTCCGTCGAGGATTCTCTGCACCAGGAGTTGGAACGCCTCGGCGCGACCGATCTCCTCATTCTCGGACGCCTCCAGATACTGTCCCTCGGCCTGAAGCGAGCGGTCCTCCCAGAGCACCACCCGATCGCGCTGGTCGATGATCTGCACGGCAGCACGGACGGTGACCTGGCGCTGGAGGATTTCAGGAGTCTCCTCACCCCGCGTCCGGAAATTGGGCGTGTCGAGCACGTAGTCACGGATCACGCACCGCACGATGATATCGGCCACATCCTCACCCGCGATCTGCAGCCCGAGTCGCGCCGGAAGCTGCTGGAACATCACGTCGTAGAGCTCGGTGGCGAGCTCGAGCCTGCGGGTCTCGTTCTCGCACGGCGTGACCGCCATCGTGTCGACCCCCGAGAGCCCCGTCCCCGACGAAAAGCCGTAGAAACATCCCGTGGTGACGGAGGCGAGAAGGAGCGCGAGACTAGTCGCCCCAGATGTCAGACGGGAAGGACTCGACATGCTCCAGAGAGGTTCGGGTGAGGGTGAGTTCACGTCCCGTGGCGAGATCCCGATATACGACGCCATTCGGAATGCGTTCCTCCGCAGCGTATGAATTCTCCATCCGCTGTACCACACGGCCTCCGCGCAGTCGCTCCAGACGCAGGACGCGCGATCTCGTCAGATGGTAGTGGATCTCCGAATCGTCGGAGAGTGCGTAGCGAATTCGTACGGTTCCATCCACGATCTCGCCTCCGAGGAGGGTCTGATCGACGCCCGGCCGAAAGACCCCGAGGGTGCCCCAGAGGAAGTGCAGCGGCGGGAGAAGGTCGTCTCGCATCCCGGGGGGCAGCCGGAGCTCCTCCCCGACGAGTGCAGCCCGGGCCACCGCCTCGTTGTTGTCGAGGAAGAGGTCGAGCCGCGCACGGTCCGGGGGCTCGGCGCGCGCAACGCCCGCGCCCGAGACCCGCCCACCCCCCACCTCACGCGCGGCCCAGTCGAAGACGATGCGGGTGGGCCGCTCGAGTCGTGTGGAGGATGCGGCCGCCGCCGCGCGCGCCTCCACATCGGCGATCGGCTCCACGCTCGCGGGCGGAGGGGGCGCACAGGCAGCGACGAGAAGGGCGAGGATGACGCGGGGGACGCCTCGGGCGGAAGGGAAGAACGGACCGAAGCTGAAGAGGCGACCGGCCGGTCCCCTCCGGGGACGCGCGGCCGGCGGGACCCGTCGCGTGATCATCATCCGGAGCGGTGTGTGCCTGGGGAGGAAGGAGGGAGGATGTTCCGAATACGGAACCTCGTCGGAGGATCGAAGATAACGAGAGGCGCACGGACCGCGATCCCCCCGCCCTCCCCACGTCGAAGGCCATGTCGAACGCAGTCGTCTACGTCACAAGCGACATCCACCTCGGAGCGGTCTCCCGGGAGTCCACGACCGCCTTCCTCCGCTGGCTCGAAGATGCGGCCGCCAACGCGTCCAGAATCGTCCTGAACGGCGATCTCTTCGACTACTGGTTCGAGTATCGACGCGTCATCCCCAGAGGCTACACCCGCACCCTCGGCCTCCTGGCCAGGATCTCGGATGCCGGGGTCCGGGTGGATCTCACCGGAGGCAACCACGACGGGTGGGGAGGCACCTACTTCCGGGAGGAACTCGGACTCCACTACCATCCGGACCCGGTGCGTCTGGATCTCGCCGGCCATCGAACCTTCCTCGCCCACGGCGACGGTCTCGGACCCGGGGATCTGGGGTACCGTGCGCTCCGGGTGTTCCTGCGCAGCGCACCCTTCCACCAACTCTTCCGCTGGATCCACCCCGACGTCGGAGGATGGATCGCCGATCGCGCCTCCGCGACCTCGGGGCGTGGCGCGCCTTCGCGGCGGGAGCTCGCCCGCTCCGAACGACTCGCGCGGTGGGCGCTCGCGGAACTCGATCGAGACACCTCGCTCGACCTCATCCTCCTCGGGCACACCCACCTCCCCCGGATGGACCGCGCCGAGTCGGGAGGATGGTATGTCAACTCGGGGGACTGGGTCCGGCATCGGAGCTGGGTCGAACTCCGTGAGGGAGAGGCACCGGTGCTGCACGAGCACGACACACCGACGGGGTGATCCCTCCCGCAGATTCCGTCACTCCCTCCAGAGGGGGAGCCGGAGGCGACTCCCGACCTCCCATCCTCCCCGCGGAGAACGCTGGAAGGTGGTGTCGATCGGATCGGGGAAGTCCTTGAGGTGCGCGGAAACGAAGGCATCCACGCCGCTCAGGAGCACCGAGGTGATGGCGATCGCGATCCAGTCTTCGCGCTGACCCTTCCTCGCCCTGACCCTGCGACGCCGATCCTGCACATCCGGATCGTTCTCGATCGCTTCGAGGATCTCTCTCTCGTCGGTCAGCCCCGCCGCCTCCGCTTGCGAACGCGCCGACGCCTCCCGGACGCGGAGTTCATCCCGTGCGGAATCGAGGCGGGAACCCACGCGGAAGAGCATCCAGATACTCCCCGCCTCGACGAAGGTGTAGAAGACGCCGCGACCCGAATCGATCGAGGCGTGTCCCCAGGCGGGGAGCGCGAGCGAGCGCAAAAATGCGCCGCCCGGTGACACCGGCGGTGGAGGGGGGAGGCCACGACGCGCCGCGGGGACCGAATCGGGATCCGTCTCGACCTGTGCGAGGAGGGACTGCTCAGCGAGCGCGAGCGCAGCGAGGGCGGTCAGCAGAATCGTCGCGGGTCGTGACGTCAAGGTGCGGCAGCGCGTTCGAGGTCGAAGGCGCGATGGCGGGAGCGTGTGGGAATCGAACCCACCCACCCGGCGTTCCCGCCGGGCGCAGACGGTTTTGAAGACCGCAGGAGACACCAGTCCCCATCCGCCCCCTCTGGCATCGCATTCCCCGGGGTGAGCCACCCGGGAACTCCGGAAGCTGTAGGCGTCGCGATGTGCGATCAATCCCCGGTCTCTTCTTCCTCTCCCGCGACGGTCTCTCCGGAGCGGGCGATCGTGGGATGGGCCTCAGCTCTGGGGGACCGGCACGCGGGTCGGAGTGAAGCTCAGATGACACGTCACGCCCCCGCCGGCGGGGGAGTCCACGGTGAGGTCCCCTCCCCACCCCCGCGCGAGTCGGCGACAGATCGGCAGCCCGAGCCCCGTTCCCACTCCTTCCGGTTTGGTGGTCACGAAGGGCTTGAAGACATGATCGAGGAGTTCCGTGGGGATCCCCGGTCCGTTGTCTTCGACGGTGAGAGCCGGCGGGTCCTGATCTCCCTCGATCCGCACGCGCACCACACCCGAGCGCGTGCCGTCGAGGGCCTGGACGGCGTTGGTGATGAGGTTCTGGAGGACCTGCTCCACCTTGGAAGGCTCCGCGGTGACGAAGACCTCCTCCTCCGGAGCGTCCAGCTCGAACTCGACCCCGGGGCCGACCGAGACCTGCTGTACGCGCAGGAGACGCCGCGCCGTGCTCACGAGCGGGGTGAGCGTACCTCCCTCCGCTCGCGCGCGCGAGAATCCGAGGAGCTCCTGCACGAGATCGCGCATCCGTGCGCTCTCACGCCGGATGACATCGAGCGCCTCACGCGAAGGCTCCGGCAGGTCCTCCGCGGACCCCAGCTCCGCGTACGCCATGATCACCGTGAGGGGATTTCTGAGTTCGTGCGCCACCCCGGCCAACCCCTCTCCGAGCACCGCCAGCCGTCCCTGCCGCTCGAGCTCGAGGCGCTGATTCGTCTCCATCGACCGATCCTGGATCATCAGGAGTCCCCCGCCGCTTCGCTGATGCCGCTCGAATCGCACGATCCCGTGGATCGGCCGGGTTCCTTCCCCATCACGAATCACGATGCGTTCCTCGCACTCGTCGCACCGCGTCGCCGCGAGAGCCTCGAGGTCATGCGACACGATGAGGTTACGGAGATGAAGCCCTCCCACGCGCCGGCGTGCGACCCCGAAGAGGCGGCACGCCGCGTGGTTCAGCGCATGCACGCGGCCCTCCCGATCGAGGCTCACGAGGGCGACCGGGGCGTGTTCGAAGAGATCGAGAAAGGCTTCGGACCGGCGGCGGGCGTGCACGGCAGTCCACCCCGCGAGGAGGTCCACCGATCCCACGGCGATGACGAGCGAGACGAGGGCAGCCGGATCCGCCGCCTCGCCGTAGCCCGCTCCGAAGAGGGCCTCGCCGGCGCCCACCGCGACGACGCTCGCGAAGGTCACCACGGAGACGCCGCGGATCCCGAAGGCGAAGGCAGCAGCCCCCACCACCACGGAGTGCACGAACCAGAGGAGATGGCTCGAGACGCCGACGAAGGGGATCAGGAGGGGATGCGTCGCCGGGACGAGGAAGAGCACCGCCAGGGCGACCCGGGGGGAGATACGTGAGATCATCGGGTTTGCTGGATGAGCGTATACCCCATCAACGCCCGCCCGCCGGGACGGGTTCCCCGCGTCCCGGACGGACCGACGCGCCCCGACCTACTCGGTGATCAGATTCTCCGTCCGGATCGGATCGAGCCCCATCGAACGCAGCATCTCGTTGAGGCGTTCCACGTCCTGCCGGATGACGAGTTCGAGCTGCTCGAGCTGCGTCGCGAGCTCACCGTCGAGCTTCTCGAAGACGGTGTAGGACTGCTCGGTCGGACGATTCTCCGCACCCGAGACGTGAGAGAGGAGCGCGGCGAGCTTGTTGTTGAGCTTGATCGGGAAGTTCAGGGGATCCTGGCCCGAGCGGTTGCGAACCTGATAGATCTCCTCCTCGACCCCCGAGAGACCCCCCTCCACCTCGCCGGCGAGCGCCTCGAGCTCGTCACTCTCCGTCGCGTCGAGACGCTCTTCGATCTGCTCCTTGATCGCGCGGATCCGGATCACTGCCTCATTCGCATCGGTCACCCGGTCGCGGACCCTGATCGCGAAGCGGAAGCGCTCCTGGAGGTCCGCGAGTGTGACCCCCGCGGCGGCCGCTCGCGGGTTCATCCGCAACTCGAACGCCTCCTCGAGCGTCTCGCCGTCGACGGTGACGCGCACCCGATACTCTCCCGGCGTCGCAGGCGGTCCCCCCGGCCCGGCGGCCCAGAAGATCCGCCCTTCGAAGTCGGTCCACCCCGGATAGCTGAGATTCCAGCGGACACGATGCGTCCCCGCCTCGGTCGACGGGGCGACTCGAGCCGGCCCGCGACCCCGGCCTCGACCCTGCCCCTCCTCCTCACCCTGATCTTCGCCACTCCGCTGCGTCTCGATGACCGTACCCGAGGCGTCCAGAAATTCGACGACGACCTCGTCGGCGTCCTCGGGGAGGTAGTAGTCGACGGCCACACCGTTGTCGAAGTCCGAGACGGGGTCGCGCGGATCGTAGAGCACCGGACCCTCCTCGGCGAGGACGTCCGGGAGCTGCCGGAGGATGCCGATATCCTCCATCACCCAGAAGGAGCGTCCGTGCGTGGCAATCACCAGGTCGTCGTTCTCGACGGCGAGGTCGGAGACCTGCACCACCGGGAGGTTCTGGGCGAGGGGCTGCCAGTGGACACCGTCGTCCCACGAGATGTAGACGCCGCGTTCCGATGCGGCATAGAGCAGACCGGGTCGTGCGGGATCTTCCCGCACGGCTCGCACGAAGTCGTCCGCGGGGATCCCGTCGACGATCTTCGTCCAGCTCTCTCCGTAGTCGTCGGTACGCCAGATGTAGGGCGAGCGGTCGTCGTCGACGAGGTACCGGATCCCCGCGACATAGGCCTTCCCCGGTGTCGTCGGCGACGCCTCGATCGTATTGATCCGTACGAAATCCGGAGCGTCGGGGGGGGTGACATCCTCCCACCGCGGGGTCGCGGAGGTGGCGTCACGCGTGATATGCACGAGTCCGTCGTCCGAACCCGCCCAGATCACCGCCGGGTCGTGATATGAAGGCGCGAGCGCGAAGACCGTCCCGAACGTCTCCACACCGGTCTGGTCGAGGGTGATCGGTCCCCCGGAGGGCCCCAGCGTCCTCGGATCGGCGCGCGTCAGATCGGGGCTGATCGCCTCCCAGCTCTCTCCCCCGGTCGTGGTGCGCCAGACCTTCTGCGTCGTGGAATAGAGAACCCCCGCGTCGTGGTGCGAGAAGACGATGGGGAAGGTCCACTGCGCGCGTTCCACGAGATCCTCCGCCGACTGGCCCATCGGATTCTCGGGCCAGATATTGACCGACCGCATGATCCCGGTCCGATGGTCGTAGCGCGTGAGCGCCCCCCCGTACGAGCCGGCGAAGAAGAGATCGGGCTGCTCGGGGTTGGAGGCGATATACCCCGACTCCCCACCCCCCGGCGAATACCCGTACTGCCCGAGGCGATCCCGATGACCCCACCCCTCCGGGGCGATGCAGATCGTGGAGTTGTCCTGCTGGGCGCCGCAGATGTGATACGGCTCGTGATGGGTGGTGATGACGCGGTAGAACTGTGCGGTCGGGTACTCCTGGTCGGTCCAGGAGCGTCCCCCATTGATCGAGACATTCGCACCCCCGTCGTTGGCGTTGGCCCACCGATCGGGGTTGGTGCGCGAGATCCAGAGATCGTGGTTGTCGCCGTGCGGGACGCTCGTGCGCCCGTCGAAGGTCTCGCCTCCGTCGGAGGAGTTGTGGAAGCCGACGTTGAGCACATGAACCCCATCCACATCCCCGGGATCGGCGTAGATCCGGGTATAGTAGAAGGCGCGCTGCCGCAGATTGCGGTCATCGCTCACATGCTCCCAGGTGAGTCCCCCGTCGCCGGAGCGGTACACACCCCCCGCCTCGGCGTGCTCGATGATCGCGTAGACACGATCCGGGTCCACCGGTGACACCGAGACCCCGACCTTGCCGATCATCCCTTCCTGCGGCATCCCCGGCGCACGGGTCAGCTCGACCCAGCTCTCCCCCCCGTCGGTGCTCTTGAAGAGCCCCGACCCCGGTCCGCCGGAGCTCATGCTCCAGGAATTCCGGTAGGCCTCCCACAGCCCGGCGTAGAGGATGTCGGGGTTCGTGACATCGACCGAAATATCGACGCCCCCCGTGCGGGGATCGCGGTAGAGCGTGCGTGTCCAGCTCTCTCCACCATCGGTCGTCCTGTAGATCCCGCGCTCCTCATTCTCCGACGCGTGCTTCCCGAAGGCGGCCGCCCATGCGGTATTGCAGTCGGTGGGATGAACGCGAACCCGGGCGATATTCTGGGCCTCGCGCAGACCGATGTGCTCCCACGTCTCCCCTCCGTCCACCGTGCGGTAGAGTCCGTCGCCCTGCTGGATATTCCCGCGAAGCTGCGTCTCACCGGTGCCGATGTAGACGATATCGGGATCGGCCTCGCAGATCCCCACCGCTCCGACCGAGGCGGAGGTGATCTGCCCGTCCGTCACCGGGCGCCACTCGAGGCCCCCATCGGTCGTCTTCCAGAGACCCCCGCCCGCTGCGCCGAAGTAGTATTCGTTCGGACGTGCCTCGCTCCCTGCCACAGCGGTGGACCGGCCGCCCCGCGCGGGGCCCACATTGGTCCACTCGAGCTGCGCGAAGCGGGCAGGATCGACCTGCTGCGCCAAGAGGGACGAGGCGGGAAGCGCAGGGAATGCGAGCGCGATGGCAGCGAAAAGCGCGAAGTCGTGAATCGATCGCGGGATTGAGCGCATTGCAGAAACCTCGAAAGAGTGCTGTACGGCTCCGCGCACCGCGGATCGCCGAAGGAAAGAGGGGGCAACACGAGGAGACTGCTCCTCGCGACTCCGCGCTGTCAAGGAGGCGCGGCGCGGAACTCCGGGGAGGAGCTTCAGCGCACCCGGGCGACGCACTCGATCTCGACGTCCACACCCTTCGGCAGCGCCGCCGCCTGCACCGCGGCGCGCGCCGGACGATGATCCCCGAAGTGCCGTGCGTACACCTCGTTCATCGCGGCGAAGTCGCCCATGTCCTGCAGGAAGACCGTGGTCTTGACGACGGTGTCCATCCCGGCCCCGGCCGCTTCGAGGATCGCCCGCAGATTCAGGAGGGAGCGTTCGGTCTGGGCCGCGACATCCCCGGGGACCTGCTCCATCGTCGACGGATCGAAGGGGATCTGTCCCGATACGAAGACCCAGCCGTCCGTCACGACGGCCTGGCTGTAGGGGCCGATGGCGGCAGGGGCATCTTCGGTATGGACGGTGCGAAGTTCACTCATGATCGGATCCTGCTCCAGGGATTGAGGGTGCACCCCGATGTCGGGGCGTGAGATGACGTATCCAATGGGGTGGGTGGACGACCGGTAGACTTCGTCATCGACCGCGTCCTTCCAGCTCCCAGCGTTCGAAGGTGGAGTCCTCGACCGCGAGGACCGCCGGCTGAAGGTTGACCGAAACACATACGTGGTTCGGCACGATCCGGACACGCTCCCCGATGCGAGGGCGCCATGGGGTCCCGCTCAGGTCGAGGACACCATGCTCCTCGGAGAGTGCGACGACGGTGACCTCGGGGCGATCGAGGAGGATGCCGTACCCCTCTCCCCCCCGCTCTTCCCGGGCGAGCGCCTTGGAGCCCGCGTCCACGGCAGCCCGCCCCTCGATCGCGGTCGAGACGACGGTGGCGAGCACGCTGTAGGCGAGGTGTTCCGGATCGGCCGCCCCGCACGCCAGCGCGTCTCGGTCGTTGAAGATACAGGTGCCCGCCCGGATCTCGGTGAGCGCCTCGATTTCGTGACTGCGCCAGAGCGTCGGGGTCGTCCCCCCGCTCACGATCTCGACCGCGAGCCCCGCTCGTTCGATCGCTTCGAGTGTGTCGTCGAGTTGGTCCCGGAGCGCGCGCATCGCACGATCGGCTTCGGGACCGGTGCCCCGGATATGCCCCGCATAGAAGAGGACTCCGGCGAACTCGACGTGGTCTGACTCCGAGATCCGACGGGCGAGCCGGAGCGCATCCTCCGCGTCGGGGATGCCGACGCGTCCGAGCCCCACGTCGAGTTCGACGAGTGCGGAGAGGGGTCGACCCGCGCGCCCGGCGGCGTCCTCGAGCGCGGCCAGCGCGGGCTCGGAGTCGATCCCGACCTTGAGATCCACCGGGGTGGAGCGTAGAAGCGCGGCGATTCGCGCGATCCGTGGCTCACCGACCTGCGGGTAGGCGAGGAGGAGATCCGGGGTGAGATCCGCCATCACCTCCGCCTCGTGGAGCGTCGCCACGGTCAGGCCGCGCGCACCCGCCTCGAGCTGGATCCGCGCCACGCGCTTCGACTTGTGCGTCTTGATGTGTGGCCGCCATGCGAGGCTGTGGGCCGACGCGTACTCGACGACCCGATCCGCATTCGTTCGTACCCGCTCGATCTCGAGGACCCCGATCGGTGTGTCGACATCGGAGAAGTCGGGTCCACCCCCCGGGGTCACGACCCGGCGCGTCCGGTCACGGCGGCGAGCGCGGCCTCGAAGGCGGCGTCATTTTCCATCACCGGACCGAGTCGGGTCCAGGTGATCGTGCCCTCGGCATCGGCGAGGAAGGTCGCCGGCAGCCCGAAGGCACCGAAGAGATCGGTCGAGCGCGACTCGGTGTCGAGGAGGATGTCGTACGTCACGCCGCGCTCCTCGAGCACGCTCCGGATCTGAGCGACCGCGCCGGCGTGGTCGGTGCTGATACCGACGATCCGGAGCCCATCGGGTCCGTACTCCCTTCCAATCTCCTCGAGAAAGGGCATCTCGGCGCGACACGGCGGACACCAGGTGGCCCAGAGGTTCACGAGCACTGGTGACCCGCGGTACGCCGAGAGTCCCACGACATCGCCGTCGAGCATCGGGGCGGTGAACTCCGGAAGCGGATCTCCGACCCGAGGCGGGCGCGCGTTGGACCGATCGCCCGAGCAACCGCCAGCCACGAGGATCACGAAGAGGAAGGCGAGGGACGTGCGCGTACGGATCATGGCAGGCTGGGATTGGAGATACGATGGAGGCGCAGACGTGTCGATTCACCCTCGAGATCAGTCCAGGCGACGAGGGCGTCTCCACCGGGGAGAAATACGAAGCGAGGAAAGCCCGTTCCACGCGCGGCCGCAAGGGACGCCACGCGACGGGGCGCGATCGTCGAGCCGGATCGCGTGACGCCGGCGAGGAGGAGATCGGCGCGGCCATCGCCCACCCTCTCCATCCAGAGCACCCACGCCGTCCCGGTGGCGTCGAATTGCACATCCACCCGACCGAGGGGGTGGCCACGATCCAGGCGGAGCGGCGCGGAGAAGGCTCTCCCCTCCACGTCACCCAGGGCGAGCTTGACGGCGGGCGCCTCGCCCGCGGCCGTGAACCACGCGACCGCCGTGTGGCGCCCGTCGGTGGCGACGGCCGGCCCGTTGACCGGGCATCCCGCAATCCGCCACCCATCCTCATGCACGGGTCCCAGGGGCGTCCAGCTCCCCGACGCCGCATCCCATCGGGCGGCGTGGATGTCGCGAATCTCGTCCTCGGAGCGATCCCGGTAGACCGCGATCGCGCCGGAGGGCGTCGCGGCGACATCGGTCTGACAACAGTCGCACACGCGCCCGTCGATCCGGCCTTCGGGTCCCGCGGGCCCATCGACGCCTCCCCGACGCGTCCGCAGCTGCATCCGCTCGGTGCCGCGAGCGTATTCGCGACCATCGAGCCAGAGGAGCTCGAATCCCTCTCCGACGGGGAGGGTCGAGACGAATCCGTGCTCGGTCGCGGTGCCATCCTCGTGCGGCGTCCACGGCGCACTCCAGCTCGCGCCGGCGTCGTCGCTCGTCGAGATCCGGATCCCGTAGTCATACCCGCCTGCTTCGCCCCGCTGCAGCCACTGCGCGACCCAGCGACCCGATTTCGATCCGATCGGCGTGACGGAGGGAAGATCGGCCCAGTTCACGAAGAGATCGTCCCTGCGCATCACCGTCGCGGTCGTCCCGGGATTCCCGCGGTCATCGAAGCGCGTCACCCGCAGCGCCCATCGCCCGTCCTCCTCCTCCTCGAGATGCGAGAGGAGGATCTCGTCACCATCACGACCGAAGGCGGGCATCCCGGACGCCACCGCGTCGGAGGTCTCGACCCGCACAGGAATCGAGGCGATCTCGGGGGGAAGGTCGCGGACGCCTTCGGCGCCCGGCTCACACCCCGCGAGGAGAGGTGGGAGGAGGAGCGTCCAGCTGCAAGGGAGACGGGATCGTCGCATGCGGAGAGGGGTCGGAGGTCGAGGGCACCACCCCGGAGGGCGGATTCGACCCGGGTATGAGGGGAGTGAACGGACGCAAGGGGTGCGAATCCGGACGGGATGCACCATGATCCCTCCCCGACGCTTCCCGCGCAACGGGCAGTGGAACTTCAGGCCCCCGGGTTCGCCGCGTTAACGTGCGGCGGATTCGCGACATCCTCGCGCAACGAACGATGGAACCTCGCCCCCCTCGGGCGGTGTTGCAGTAGCAGTCGCCGCGGGGAGCGGAGTCCCGGGGCAGATTGACTCACGTTCTGCCCGGGAACGTGTCCCTACACGGAGTAGAGAATAGATGGCCCGGCGATTCCGAAATTACGTACCAGGCGCGCTCGTACTCCTGACCGCGCTGGCTTCGGCGATGCCCCTCCATGCCCAGTACTTCGGCCGCAACAAGGTCCAGTACGACGACTTCGACTGGAGCATCCTGAAGACCCCGCACTTCGACATCCATTTCTACACCGAGATGAATGAGTCGATCGGGGACTTCGCGCGGATGTCGGAACGGTGGTACGAGAGGCTGGCCCGCTCCTTCCAGCACGAGTTCGACCGCGCCAAGCCTCTCATCGTCTACGCCGACCACCCCGATTTCCAGCAGACGAACACCCTCTCGGGGCAGATCTCCGAGGGCACGGGTGGTGTGACGGAATCGCTCAAGAACCGTGTCATCATGCCGATGACCGGATCGTACTGGGACACCGACCACGTCCTCGGCCACGAGCTCGTCCACGCCTTCCAGTTCAATATCGCCCAATCGGTGGTGACGGGGGGCCAGCGCGGCCTGATCTCGCTCCCCCTCTGGCTCGTCGAGGGGATGGCGGAGTACCTCTCGATCGGACGCGAGTATCCCCTGACGGCGATGTGGTTGCGCGACGCCACCCGACGCAACGAATTCCCCACGATCAGTCAGCTCACCACCGACGCGCGTTTCTTCCCGTACCGTTTCGGACACGCGCTCTGGGCCTACGTGGGCGGCACCTACGG